>JAYTDB010000100.1:0-9036 GCA_043736135.1 Rickettsiales bacterium | reverse complement strand
CGCGCCTTTTTGTAAGTGATGCACCACAACAACGGCAGCATTTTTCTCAATCGCAAATTCTTCAATCGCTTCAAAGAATTCACTGACAACACCCGCGTCATTCTCATCACCCGTCAAATATTTACGCGCAGGATCGATGACCATAATCGGCACGTCTTCTAATTTCCGCAGGCGTTTAATATGCTGAGCAAAGCTCACGCCTTCGCCAAAGTCTGTGCGTTGGAACATTAGGCGTTTTGCGCGGCCTTTGGGATCAAATATCGATGCACGTGCGTTGATAATAGGCGGGCCATCTTCGCCCGAAAAATAAATGCAGATGCCTTGGCATTTTTCAATCGCGATGCGGTTTCCAAGCCATTTTGGCGCTTCTTCACCTTTTTTATAATCGATAGAAGCAAGCACACATAATTGATGCGCGGCACTACTTTTACCCGTGCCGCCTGATGCAGCGAGCAGCGTAATCGCGCCGCGTGGAATCCAACCCGGCACGACGAACTCAAACATCTCATCTGCGCCTTTACGCATCGGCCCAGTCGCATCAAATAGTTGCACATCGCGCGCAACCAATTTAAAGAAGCGTAAATTATGCTCCACATCTGCTGGGTCGTGCCCGAATTTCAGATAGAGCGAATGGTGGCGGTCATAAGAGTTCCAGCAATAGGCGGCGTCAATGACGTTTTGGATATTGACTTGAGAATCTTTGACAAGTGCCTTGCGGTCTTCATCAGACGCAGGGAATTTCTTTGAAAATAGATTCTTGAAATCATCATGTTGGAACAAGCCGTTATTCGCAAGATACGATAGCCCGGACAGCATGTAGAACGGCTCATAAGCATCACTTCGGATGTTTGCGAGCTCATATAATTCATGGCAGCCAATGACGGTTTTTCCATCCGCCGCAGGTGGCAGTGGGGCGTTTGAGATGGCAACAATTTTGAGGCCTGATCGCTCGTTCTCGCCGCGCTGAACGTGGCTTGCCAGCGCGCCAATTTCCCAGATGCGGTCTGCCGATTCATCATTGAGTAAATCAACACCTAAGCTGAGTGCCGAGCACCACGCAAAGCCGGAACCAACAGGCGTATATTCTTCACCATTTTTATGATGGATAATCGGATTCAGTAACAGGGTCGAATTAGGTAATTGCCCTTTGTTATAGTATTTAAGGATTTCTTCGATGACCAATTGCATGTCATTCTTAGTAAACCAAAAGGATATTCCTGATTCTTGTGCACGATACGGCATTTGCTGCGGCAAGGTGTATAGCTGCATATAGCCGTCCAAACCAACGGCTTCATGCGCGTGCCACAATATTGCTAGCTCTTCCGCAATAAGGGTTGGAATATCTTCAAATTCGGCTACCATGAGGCTTCAACAATCCTAAAAAATACGTCTGTGACTGGGATTATTTATAGCGTATGGCAGGTTAAAATATCATGAATTTTAGCGTTTCTTTGTCAGAGTCTTTTGTGATGACGCTTGCTCGTCATATTCTGGCAAAATCGGCACGCAATCCACAAATGACCGCCAAAATGTTGGTGTTGCTGCCTTCTCGCCGTGCTTGCCGTAGCCTGCGCGAGGCATGTTTGGAGGCGAGTGGTGGCAAGCCGATGTTATTGCCGCGCATGATGCCTATCGGTGAAATCAGCGATGAAGCAGATTTTAGCCGTTTTTTTGACATGCAGGATGATGACGCATTGCCTGTCATTGATTCCAAAAAACGTAAGGCGCTATTAATGCGGTTGATACGCCGATTTGAGCCAACTCCAGTGGCAAAAGCCTATAAGCTCGCGGGTGCGTTGAGCGATTTACTCGATGATGTCACCCGCCATCAGCTTGATTTTTCTAAGCTGGAATCGCTGGTGCCGAGTGAAAATTTAGCCAAGCATTGGCAGCATAGTTTGCGATTCTTAGCGCTAATTACCCAGCATTGGCCGCGTATTTTGGCAGAAGAAGGATTGCAGGATTGTACGCAAGCCAGCAATCAGCGGTTGCTTAGTCTTGCGCAAGTATGGAAAAAAACGCCACCAGATTTTACCGTGATTGCAGCGGGTTCAACCGGCTCTATCCCAGCCGTTGCCGAGTTGCTTGCAGTGATTTCTCAGATGCCACAAGGCGAGGTGATTTTGCCAGGGCTGGATAGGGCGATGAGCGATAAGGCGTGGGAATGTTTGGATGCCACCCATCCGCAATACACCCTCAAACAGTTACTTAAAAAAATGAATGTTAGGCGCAAAGATGTGGCGCTTTTAGAGGTGGGTGAACACGGCGGTAATGAGTGCTTGCGTGCGATGTTTACTCCTGCTGAGCTTACGGCGGGCTGGTCGGATATTGCGCTGAATGTGGCAGACGATATGCGGCATATTGAATTGTTGGAAGCAGCAACGCAACTGGACGAAGCGCGGATGATTGCGCTTTTAATGCGCGAAGCGTTAGATGTGCCAGAAAAAACGGTGGCGCTGGTAACGCCCGACAGGGCGTTAGCCCGTAAAGTGGTGGCGCAATTAAAACGCTATGATATTACGATTGATGATTCGGCAGGGACGCCGCTATCGTTGATGCCTGCGCCTGTATTCATGCGCTTGATTATGGATGTAATTGCGAGTGATTATTCGCCGGTTTCACTGCTCGCACTGCTGCGCCATCCATTGGCGTCAGCGGGGTTGAATACGGCAAAAACCCGCGAATATAGCAGGTTATTGGAGCATAAAATTCTGCGGGGTATTCGTTTTGATGCTGGTATGGATTCAATCATTGCAGAAGCTAAATATAAAACATTATCCGATGATTTTATTGCATGGCTTTCCAACATCCGCGATGCGCTCACACCGCTTCATTTGCTGTGGTTAAATAACCAGCCAGTTGAGCTTAATCTACTCATTCGCACGCATATTTCGGTGGCGGAATTGCTCGCTGATAGCGAATCGTTATGGGGGCATGATAGCGGCAATCAATTGGCGACGATGCTTTCAGAGTGGATGCTGCAATCGGATGCGCTGGGTGCGCTTTCGGCGCATGAATATCCTGCTTGGGTAGAAAATATTATGGCAGCGGAAATCTATCGCCCGCGCTATAGTCTGCATCCGCGTTTGCATATTCTAAGCCCAATGGAAGCGCGGATGGTGCATGTCGACATGGTTATTTTAGCGGAGCTTAATGAAACGGTTTGGCCCGCACAGCTGGCAGCTGATCCGTGGATGAGCCTGCCGATGCGCGAGGCATTTGGTTTGCCGCCAGCAGGTTTTTCCATTGGTCAATCGGCGCATGATATGTGGATATTGTTGCACACAAAACAGGTGGTGCTGACGCGGGCAAAAAAAATAGCGGGTACGCCGACGATTGCTTCGCGCTGGTGGGTGCGATTGAAATCATTGGTTGAAGGCAAATCACCTGCTGTATTTTTGCAGATGAATCAAAGCGAAAAATATGAGTCCTGTATTCGCGCGCAAGACGCGCTAATTGCCCAGCTTGCGGCTAAAAAACCTTCTCCCATACCGCCAAATGACGCCAAGCCAAGACGCTTTTCGGTGAGTGATATAGATGGGTTTGAAGATGATAAATATGCGTATTACGCGCGGAAAATTCTAGGTTTGTATGAGTTGGAGTCGCTTGACAAAGAGCCAGATAGTGCGGCATTCGGCGAGATGATTCATGCCGTGCTTGAGCGGTTTGTCGCACAACATCCGCACGATTTACCCGAACATGCTTATCAAAAAATACTGTTAGATGCGAAGGCCGTGATGGCGGATTTATGGGAGCGTCCTGCCGTTAAAAGTCTTTGGTGGCCAAGGGTTGAAGCGATTGTGCGTGATTTTCTGGAGACGGAAAAAATCTTGCGCGCGCAGTCTTTTGATAGTCATTGCGAGTTAAAAACGGTATATAAATTCACGGTCGGCGATGAATCTGTCGAGCTGGTTGCCCGCGCGGATAGGGTGGATATATCAGAGCATGGTGCACGATTGATTGATTATAAAACAGGGAAATCCCCGAGTGCTAAAGCAATTAAAGATGGCGCGGCAAAACAATTGCCGTTGACGGCATTGGCGCTGATGAAGGGCGATAAGGCGGATTTGCTCTCAAGAACAGCGATTGATGAGCTTATTTATTGGCCGCTCAAAGGGCGCGATGAGGAGGGGGAATTGGTGTCGGTTCCTGCGGCTGATTTGCTGGCTCGCGCACAAGAGCAGATGGAGCAGCTGATCGCGTATATTTACCATGCAGACACGGCGTTCGAACCGTCAGCGCAGGCAAATCTTTATGATGATTATGAGCATTTATCGCGGAAAAAAGAATGGGGTGGCAGCTAGTGAATTCTTTTCAATTGTCCATCCAACCTAGACACGCGTTCGTAAAGCTCAAAACTGCGATCCAACAAGTAACACACATAGGTCGGAAGAATGCCGTGCAGCACGCTACTATCAACCAAGCAGGCATCTTGATAGGTCAACCCGTGATAGGTAATCGCTTCTTCGGGCGAAATTTTCCCCGCATGTACCGCGCGTTGTGCAATCGTCCATGCCATAATGGTGGAAAGGCGCAAAGTGATGCGCGACATTTCGCTGGTATAAATAGCGCGAACATCGACGCTGCATTGTTCTTGATCTTCGGCGCCATAGCTTTGGAAATAGTCCCGCGCATCTTGCAGCAGCTGACATGTTTCGTTAAACACGTTGGGCATAAAGAATACTTGTGGCGAAGACGAAATGTTTTGTTGAACTTGCATAGTCAAAATACACTCTCCCTATTTGTTAATAGACTAATTATACCACAAAAACCCTTGTATTAGTGTTAAGTTTTTATGAAAATTATTAACAAAAAGTTAATTTCAATATGACCGAATCGCAAGCCATATTCAACCCACAAGCCTCTGTTTTTGTTGCGGCAAATGCCGGTTCTGGCAAGACAAGTTTGCTGGTAAATCGCGTCTTGTCACTGTTGCTCGCGGGTATCGCTCCGCATAAAATTTTGTGCCTGACCTATACAAATGCCGCCGCCGCCGAAATGGCTGAGCGCGTGACGAAGACGCTGGGCGCATGGGTGATGATGGAAGAATCATTGCTGAAAACCGCGTTGGAAGTGCTGAGTTTGCAGGCTGTTGATGCGCAAAAAATTAAACTAGCACGGTCATTATTTGCGCGGGTGATTGATGCGCCGTCGGGCATGAAGCTGCAAACGATTCATGGTTTTTGTGGCTCGTTGCTTGCGCGTTTTCCGCTTGAAGCAGGTGTGGGTATGCATTTATCGATTCTCGATGACCATACGCAACACACGCTGATGAAGCAAGCCCAGCTCGCACTGTATAGTAAGGCAGAGTATGAGCAGGCAGAGCTAAAAAATGCGATTTATCATCTGGTGCAATCACTCGGAGAATTTTCTCTGCGCGGACTATTTGATGAATTATTGGCTAAAAAACAAAAGCTGCGTCCATTGTTGAATCAGCCGTTTGCGCAGGATATGGCGTATCAACTGTTGGGGGTGGATAAGCATGACACGCCAGCGTCGATTATTGCCCGCCATATTAATGATACCAGCAAGCAACATATGCGAGAGTTGATTGCGCAGCTGGTGCATAGCTTTGAAAATATGGATGTGAAGCTGCAAAGCGCGTTAGCTGCGGTGCTTGGTGCTGAGAATTTTAGCGAAGATGTGTTTTGGAATTATTTTAATTGCTTGGTTAAAAAAGATGGCGAGCCACGCAAAAAAATCATTTCCGTGAAATCGCAAACAGAGTCGCTGCAATCGTTGATTGAGGCAGAGCAAGAAAATGTGCTGCGCTGTGCCCGCAGCCTAACCGCACTGCGCGATGCTCAGACCAGTGAGTATGTGTTGCGCGTGGTATCGGCGTTGATGAAGGAATATGAGCGGCTTAAAACCGAGCAGGGTTTGTTGGATTTTGACGATCAAATTTTGTCAGCAACACATCTGCTGACGCAAAGCGGTATGGCGGCGTGGGTGCTGTATAAATTAGATGGTGGGATTGACCATCTGTTGATTGATGAAGCGCAAGATACCAGCGCGCCGCAATGGAGCATTGTCCGCGCATTGTCGGATGAGTTTTTGTCGGGCATTGGCGCAGAACATGATGCTCGCTCGTTGTTCGTGGTGGGCGATGAGAAGCAATCTATTTTCCGTTTTCAAGGCGCTGACCCGACGGGTTTTGCGCGTGCCCGCAAGGAATTTAGCCGAAAGCTTGATGATGCGCTGCTGCCCTATCATCACATCGCGCTGACCCATTCTTATCGTTCCGCACCCGAAATATTGCAATTGGTCGATAGCGTTTTTGCAGAACCAAATGCGGCGAAAGGGTTGTCCGCTGATAATAGCGACATCGTGCATCAGGTAAAACGCGTGGATGCGAAGGGATATGCTGCTCTTTGGCCAATCAGCGTTTATGATGATGAGCATGATCGTAGCGCCCGTTTTGTGCTGGCGGATAAGATGGCAGCGGAAATCGACGGATGGCTATCGCAAGGGGCATTTTTGCCCGCAAAAAATCGCTGCGTTCAGGCGGGTGATATCATGGTGTTGGTGCGCAAACGCAGCTCGATTATGGGGCCGCTTTCGCGGGCATTAAAACGCCGCGGAATTCCCGTTGCTGGGGTTGACCGAGTGAATTTGCTTTCGGAAATTGCCATTGCCGATGTGCTCGCTTTTGCAAAAGCCTTGCTGCTGCCTGAAGATGATTTGAATCTGGCGGCACTCTTGAAATCACCGATTTTTGGCATTAGCGAATCACAATTATTTGACTTATGTTATGGCAGAGAAAAGCAATCGCTGTGGGCGCGCCTATCCGCGCAGCCCGATATGCAGGCACATTATGCACTGCTTGCGGAATTCCGCGCTAAGGTGGATTTTGTCTCGCCCTATGAGATTTTTTCTGAGCTGCTCGATGTGCGTGGATTCCGCAGAATTATTGCAGGTCGAATGGGCGGCGAAGTAGAAGAGCTGCTCGATGAATTATTGGAGCAGGCGTTGTTGTTTGAGCGCAATAATACGCCGTCAATGCAGGGGTTTTTAGCGTGGATGGAAGCCAGTGATAGCGACATTAAACGCGACATGGAACAAGCAGGCAGCATGGTGCGCATCATGACCGTGCATGGGTCAAAAGGCTTGCAAGCGCCGATTGTTTTTGTGGCGGATACGACGAGCATTAGAAGCAAACAAGATAGGCTGATTTGGTGCAATGATAACGGCATTAGCCTGCCGATTTTACCGCATAATCGCAAGCAGATGGCGCAACCCATGGTGCAGGCCGCCATGCAGGATAATGAGCAAGAGCAAGATGAATATCGGCGGCTGCTTTATGTTGCGTTGACGCGCGCAGAAGATTGGTTGATTGTGTGTGGCACCGAACAAACCAAGAAAAAAGCCAATGTGCAGGATGGTTCTTGGTATAAATTAGTAGAAGCTGCCTTTGGAAAAATCGGTGAGAAAACAGATGATATTTATCAAGTTGGAACCGCACCTGCTTTTCCTACCGCCGTACCCATGCCGCAGTCACAACCCGCGGTGTATAATTTTGTGCCGCCTGCAAAAGCACCTGCGGAGCCAACGCCAAGTAAGCCGCTTAGCCCTTCAAAGCTTTTGACGCCTATGCCTGCCGAGCACAAACCATTGCAATCATCGACGGCGATGTTGCGCGGCAATGCACTGCATAAAATCTTCCAATTAGTGCCGACATTGCCTGAGTCGCAGCAGCACAAAGCGGCAAAAAATATTGCTCTGGAGCAGGCAGGAATGCTTGATGAAAATCAACGAGCGCAACTTGTGCAAGAAGCGTTTTCGGTGATGCGCGCGCCTCAATTCTCAACGTTATTTTCTGCGGATGCGCTGGCGGAGGTGCCCGTTTGTGGTGTGGTTGCATGGAAAGGCAATAATATTACCGTATCGGGGCAGATTGATCGCTTGTGGGTGGGGGAATCGGAATTATGGATTGTGGACTTTAAATCGAGTGCGAATCCGCCTGACGCTGGGCATATCCCTTCAGCATATATCCAGCAAATGACGCTTTATAAAGCGTTGCTGGCAGAAATTTACCCGAATCATACCATTAAAACAGGGCTATTATGGACGGCAATTGCTCGTTTGGATTGGCTTTCTCCAAAGCATCTTGACGAAACGCCTGCGGGTGCTTACATATAAACTATAACCGCTTTGTCATGTCGAGCTAAGTCGAGACATCTTTTCAATTGTAAAGATCCCTCGGTGTTACTCGGGATGACGGACAAAACTGGAGTATTTATGACCATTCATATCGATGATGCTGATTTTGACGCTAAAGTGCTGAAAAGCGAATTACCTGTGCTGGTAGATTTTTGGGCAGAATGGTGCGGGCCTTGCCGTCAAATCGCACCTGTGCTGGACGAAATTGCTGCTGAGCGTGCAGGCAAAGTAGTCGTGGTAAAAGTCAATATCGACAAAAATCCAGGTACACCACAAAAATACGGTGTGCGCGGTATTCCTACATTGATTTTGTTCAAAGACGGGCAGGCGGTTTCTACCAAAGTCGGTTCATTGCCAAAAAGCAAACTGCTTGAGTGGATTGATTCTGCAGCGTAGTTTGTCATCCCGAACCGTTGGTGAGGGATCTTTGCAAAGATGTCTCATTTCATTCGACATGACATGTTGACGCCCGTTGTCGCGACCGAGATTGAATTTTACCTGTTCGGTTCGCAGGGGCGGGATTTAATGGATTTTTGGCAGGCCGTGCAGAGCTTCAGCTTGCCCATTGTCAAATACGAAAAAGAAAAAGGTTTCGAGCAATTTGAAGTCGCGATGCAGCCGACTGCCAATATTGAAAAAGTTATTTCGAATACGGAACGATTAAAGGCGCTCATCACTGCATTGGCGAGTGACAATGGTATGCGAGCAAGTTTTGACGCCAAGCCCCTAGAAAATGATGTTGGAAGCGGGCTGCATATCCATGTGCATCTAGAAGACGAGAATGGAAATAATGTGTTCTACAAAGATGATGAACAGATGAGTGATGAGTTGGCGTTTGCCATTGGCGGCCTGCTTGCGAATATGAAAAATGATTTG
>JAYTDB010000099.1:0-5041 GCA_043736135.1 Rickettsiales bacterium | reverse complement strand
GTCAGTAGGAGAGTAAGATGGCGGATATTGGAAGAATCAGTAGTTATAATTTGCATCAGTCTTTGCTGCGCGATACGACGCGTTCGCAGGTGGATTTATATACGCTACAAAATCAACTCTCGAGCGGTTTGAAGTCAGATAATTTTTCTGGTTTGGGCGGTGATACAGAAAAATTCGTAGATTTAGATGCGCGTTTGGGCCGCACGCAAAATTACATTGATAGTAGCCAATTAGCTGCTGATAGGCTGAACATCACTGATAACGTGCTAGGGCAAGTGATCGATATTGGGACGGATATTAAAAACTTGATTGCGCTACGTCGTAATTCTGCGGTGGGTGATGACGTTGCTTTTCAAGCGCAATTGCAAGGTAAGTGGCAGGCGTTGGCATCTGTAATGAATACTACATCTGAAGGGCGTTATATTTTTAGCGGCACCCGTACAGATACACCGGCAGTAAGAACGGATGCTATGCCAGCGCTTCAGGTGGATGGCGTTCCTGATACTGGTTATTATAATGGTAACTCGGAAGATATTACGGTCCGTGTCGAAGATAACGTAAATATCAGCTACAACGTGCGCGCGGATGATCCTGCGATTCAAAAGATATTTGCAGGTATTGCAACAGCTTACAAATTTGGCTCGTCATCTGCTGGCGAAAACCCTGATTTGCAGAAAGCATACGATATGCTGCAACAAGGTGTTGATGGCGTCATCTCAACGCGCGCTACTGTGAACGCCAACATCGTGAATGTAGGCGATAATAAAGATCGCCTCTCTTCCATGCAGCTGTATTGGAAGGGGTTAAAAGAGACAATCAGCAATACCGATATTGTGTCGGTTTCTACCGAGGTTGCAGTAAATCAGGGCATATTGCAGGCTGCGTATCAAGCTTTTGCCAAAATAAGTTCACTTAAACTCTCAGATTTTTTACGTTAATTTAAAGGAAACCATGTTATGACTCTTTCAGTACAATCATCTTATGATAGAAAAGCAGCTTTTGATATGTTACACACGACAGCATCAGTGGATTCCAGTGAATCAGCAAATGTTGGTGCGATGATTACCATAAAAACACGTTTTGGAGAAATTGCAGTGGATACACAAAAAGCGGTTAATTTCCCCCGTGGCCTACTCGGCATGCCTGATAAATCACGTTATGCATTAGCAGGTTTCCCAAGCGCGAAGATGCAGCAATTCAAGCTGTTACAATCACTCGATGACCACACATTGTCGTTTATCACCATGCCACTGGATGTTGAAAACAGCATCATTTCGCAGCAAGATATTCGTGCGGCTGCCGCTGATTTGCAGATTAAAGAAGAAAGCCTTGCGGTTTTGCTGATTGTATCTGTGCATCGCAGCCCTGATGCCGTGAAGCTATCGGTCAATGCGCGTGCGCCATTATTTATTGATGCAGAACGCAAGATTGGTGTGCAGCACGTATTCCAGAGTGATGCGTATAAAGTGCAGCACATGCTGTAGTGGGTTTCCTGCCTAACTCTACTACAATGGGAAATTTACTTGAAATGGAGCCTCCTCAAAAAAGCATGTACTTTATGTACATTTACTTTTTCTCGGTTTCCGTTTCTTCGCACTATCCTCATCGCAGCGAGTTATTCAGAAAACCAATAACTTCTAATTAATCGTTATTGAGCGGATTATGACTATTTTAATCGATGAAATTGCGCTCTATGAGCAGGCGCAGGAGGCATTGTCGCGTGGTGATTTGAAGCAAGCTTCCGGCTTGTGTAAAACACTCATGGAACAATCGCCTACATCTGCGAATGCACATCATCTGATGTCGTCGTTATTTAAGGCGACGGGTAACTATCATAAAGCGTTTGATTATGCGCAGAAAGCGACGCAGCTTGATGGCTGTGTCGCTGGCTATCACCTTCAGCAGGGGCATGTGTTGTTTGCGTTATCGGATTATGAACAAGCAGCGGAAAGTTTTAAACGTGCGCATGATTTATCACCGGATGATGTTGAAATTATGGTGCTGCTTGGCAATTGCATGAAAGAGCTTGAGCATTTTGATGCGGCAACGGCGTGGTATGAGAAGGCGCAAACAGTTTCTTCTGATTATATGATTCATGTGGCACAAGCGGATTGTTATGTGCAGGCGGGTGAATATGATAAAGCCGAAGCGATGTTGGTGGCGACATTGCAGCGTGATCCGAATGTGGCACAAACCTATTTTCATTTAGGGCAGATAGCGCTGATTCGTGGCGAATTTGAACGCTCTGAATATCTTTTTACCAAAGCATTGATACAAGATCCTGAGCATTTGCTGGCGCGTTTTTATTTGTCGCTTTTATCCATTCATCGCGGGGATGAACGTCAGGCAATTAATTATTTATTGGATTTGCTGAAACGCGACCCAACGCATGTGGCGAGTTTATTATTACTCGGCAATGTGTTTTATCATTCGGGTGAAATGCCCTCGGCAAAAAAAGCCTTCCATCATGTGCTCGCTATGATGCCGGATCATATTTTAGCATGGCAAAATTTATTGCAAGTGGCCGATGAGACTTCACAATTGGCATTGATGATGCCAGAGCTGAAAACGGCAATTGAGCTTGCCGCTGATCCGCTTCCGCTCAAGCATTTGCGCGCATTATATCGCGGGGATGTGCCGCCAAAACCACCCAAAGAATATGTAGCGTCAGTGTATAATATGCTGATGAAGGCCTTTGATTATTGGATCATTGCAAATGCCGACATGCGTCACGTGAAAGAGGTGGGGGCGATGCTCCGCAAGTGCAAAGAATTACAAGATAAGAAAGCTTTTAGCTTATTGGATTTGGGCTGTAACCTAGGAGAATTTGCCAGAGAATTTTCTGCGGTTTCAACGATTCGCGTGGGGGTGGATGTATCCGCGCAGACGCTGAAAATGGCACGTCGTTCTAAACTATATGATGTGCTTTATGAGCTAGACGTAGTTGAGTATGTGCTTGCCAGCGAAAGCACATTTGATGTGATTGTGGCGGGCGGCGTGCTGCGTTGGTTTGGGAATTTACAGCCTTTTTTCCATGCATTACGCAACGTGATGCATCATCAAAGCCTATGCGCATTTGTGGTGGCTAAAGAGCCGTCCAGTCTTGCTTATACGGTGCTTATTGATGGGCGATATCAGCATAGTCCCGCCTATATTCATGATGTGACGGCGGCAGAAGGTTTGCAGATTATTGCGCAAAAAGACTTAAACTCTTTGGTGGATAATGATAAGATGCCACTTAAGACGGTTTATATCATCAAAAAAATGACACTGCATTGACACATGACATTACACAAGCCGCGCTGCTTTCTCACTTCACCTGTTTGGGTGATGCGTGTGCGGATAGCTGTTGCCAGAATTGGTCGATGCAGGTGGATGATGCAACGCTTGTGCGTTACAAAGCCGAAGCCCCAGAACTGTTAGCAGCTGTGGATTTTGAGAGTGACGGCATTCCCGTTATGAAGCGTGATGCAACCACGCGCCAATGCATTAAATTAGACGGTGGTTGGTGCGGCGTGCATAAAGAATTCGGTGATAAAATGCTGGGTGATGCTTGCCATTTTTATCCGCGTGTGACGCGTAAACTTGGTGAAGAAACTCGGATGACGGCAACCTTGTCGTGCCCTGAGATCGTGCGTTTGATGCTTACGTTGGAACACCCCCTTGCCGATGTGTCGCAGGAAATTGAGCGATTGCCGAGTACGGTTAAAAATTATGCTGTCGAAGGTGTGGATGCGAAAAATGTTCATCACGCGTTCTTGGCGGTTGCGCAGGATGAATCGATACCGCCCGCGCAAGCACTCGCGCGTATTTCCTCAGTTGCACGCTCGATGGCATTGCTCGATAAAGCCACGTGGCATCAGTCGGTTCCGCTTTATCTGAAGCTTGCTTCCAGCCGATTGCCAAAGCCTGAAGCCTATCAGACGGATTCGTTTAATTTGCTGCATGCGTTGTGCGGATTGATTGTCGCCTCTAAAAAACCAATCTCAAACCGTTTGCAAAAAACCATTTCGGATATGGAACAATCTCTTGGTGCAACGCTGGATTGGGATAATGTTTTGATTAATTTGAGCCCTGATAGCGCAGGCAAACTAGCCGCTGTGCGCGAAGGATTTATCGAAGCATCCGCGCATTATGAGCACGCACTCAGGCGTTATCTGCAAGCACAACTTTCGGTTTCGTTATTTCCTTTTGCGGGGTTGGGCACATCGTTCGAAGAACGAATTACATTCATTGGTGTGCGTTATGCGACCTTGTCGCTGGCGCTTGCCTGCGCCCATCATGTACACGGTGCGTTAGTTGAAGATGAGATTATTCGCATCATTCAAAGCCTATCGCGTTTTATGGATCATCTGGGTGAGGCGAGTTTTTCGCTTTCTATTTATCAGGAAACCGGCTGGCTAAAAGAAGCGCGACTGCTTTCGTTACTGTAGGCAGATAGATTTTAGCACTTGCGGGTAGATGATATGTTCCTGCTCAAGCACGCGGGCGGCAAGCGTTTCCGTCGTATCATCCGCTAGAATGGGCACAGATTTTTGTGCAAGAATTTCGCCCGCATCGACTTCGAGCGACACCCAATGCACCGTGCAACCTGCTTCGGTTTCACCCGCTTCTAGTGCGCGCGCATGCGTATCAACGCCTTTGAATTTTGGCAATAAGGACGGGTGGATATTGAGTAATTTCTTATTCCAGCGCAGCACAAACCATTCCGATAATACGCGCATGAAGCCTGCAAGGCAGACGATTTCGACATTATATGCTTCAAGCATTTCAGACACGGCGCGGTCAAATGCTTCGCGTTTGATAAAATCTTTGTGTGAAATAACCGATGTCGCAATGCCAGCTGTTTCAGCGCGTTTGATGCCGTACGCATCGGGTTGGTTAGAAAGAACGAGGACGATTTCGGCGGGATAGTCGGCTGCGCTCGCTGCATCAATCAAGGCTTGCAGATTACTGCCGCCACCTGAAATGAGAACCGCTACCCGTTTTTTGGTCATACAATATGTACGGCTTCGCCTTCGCGCGGGGTGATGGTGCCGAG
>JAYTDB010000098.1:0-3060 GCA_043736135.1 Rickettsiales bacterium | reverse complement strand
GGATAGCCCATCGCCACATGCAATTGCTCATGGTCGCTTTCAACAATTTTATGGCCGCCCGCATAAGTCGCAATCGGTGCTTTGGGGGCGGTTTCGCCTGCTGGCATGGTAAAATATTGTTCCGCTAACGAAACGAAATGCGCGTGGTCTACATTGCCCGCAGCCGATAAAATCATATTAGTCGGCACATAATGCCGCGCCATATAGGCTTTGATAGCATCGCGTGAATAGCCCGACACCAGCTCTTCCGAGCCTAAAATAGAGCGACCAAGCGGCTGATTCGGAAAAGCGGTTTCATCAAAATAATCAATCAGCAAATCATCAGGAGAATCGCGGTGCATTGCGATTTCTTGGATAATCACTTCTTTTTCACGCGCTAATTCTTTTTCGTCAAACAGCGAATTTTGGATGATGTCAGCAAGAATATCTACCGCCAGCGGCATATCGCCTTTGAGCAGCTTCGCGTAATAAACCGTATGTTCCATCGAGGTGTAGGCGTTGAGTTGCCCGCCGATATTATCAAAGCTCTCGGCGATGTCGCGCGCGCTGCGCGTCGTTGTGCCCTTAAACGCCATATGTTCGAGCAGATGCGACAAGCCGTTTTCATCGGCTGATTCATAGCGTGCGCCAGTGCCGACAGTGACGGTGACAGCGACGGTTTCAATGCCCGCCAATTGTTCAGTTGCGACGCGGAGGCCGTTAGCTAGCGTCGTTACTTGATAATTCATGCGCGTGTTTTTTCAATGAGGGATTTAAATTTGCCAGCATCATTATTGATGATTTCAAAGCGTTCCGTGCGTTCAAACAAATCGCTTAAATGTGCAGGTAGGGCAGGGTGCACGCCGCTTGCAGATTTTACGGCATCAGGAAATTTAGCGGGATGCGCGGTGGCGAGTACCACCAGCGGCGAAGTGAGGTTGTTGCGTGCGCGCATGCCCGCCTTGAGCCCCACAGCCGTATGCGGGTCAAGCAATTCGCCCGTTGCGGCGTAACATTGCGCGATGGTTTTTTTTGTTTGTTCGTCATCCACTTTGCAGGCGGCGAATTCGCTTTTGAGTTTTTCAAACGCATCAGCGGATAAGGTGAGTCTTTTGGTTTCGCGGAAGCGCGTCATCATCTCGCTCATCAACTTGCCGTCACGCCCATGCAGGTCAAAAAGCAGTCGCTCAAAGTTGCTGGAAATTTGAATATCCATGCTTGGCGACAGCGATGGCGATACGCCTTCCATGCTGTAAGTGCCAGTCTCCAACGTGCGAGCGAGGATGTCATTTTTGTTGGTAGCGATGATGAGCTGGTCAATCGGCAGCCCCATGCGCTTGGCGATAAAGCCCGCATAGATGTCGCCAAAATTACCCGTCGGCACCGAAAAGCTGATGGTGCGAGCAGGTGCGCCGAGCGCAAGTGCGGCGTAAAAATAATAGACCACTTGCGCGAGGATACGCGCCCAGTTGATGGAATTAACCGCCGTCAGCGCATGTTTCGCGCGGAACTCATGGTCATTAAACAAAGCTTTGACGATGTCTTGGCAATCATCAAACGTACCTTCCACCGCGATGTTATGCACGTTTTTATCGGTGATGGTGGTCATCTGACGGCGCTGCACATCCGACACGCGACCTTCAGGAAACAGGATAAAAATATCCATATTGGCGCGGCCTTGGCAGCCCGCAATCGCCGCTGAACCGGTATCACCCGATGTGGCGCCGATGACGGTGACTTTTTGTCCACGTTTTTCTAAAATATGCCCGAGTAAACGACCTAAAAACTGTAACGCAAAATCTTTGAAGGCAAGGGTAGGGCCGTGGAAAAGCTCTAACACATGCGTATGTGCATCGAGCTGTTTCAGCGGCGCAACAGCCGTGTGGCGGAAGCTTTTATAACTCTCGGCGATGATGTGATTCAGCGCATCGGGTGCGATGCAGTCGCCCGTAAACTTGCTGATAATGGTGTAAGCCAGCTCAGGATAAGACAGGCAGCGCATGGCAGTGATTTCCGGCATGGTGAATGTCGGGATAATTTCAGGCACATACAGCCCGCCGTCGCTTGCCAGCCCAGCCAGCACGACTTCTTCAAAATTGAGCGCAGGCGCAGCCCCGCGGGTGGAAATATAGGTAAATGTCATAGGCAGGAAGGCTTACACCAGTTTAAAGCGAATGTCCACAAGGCTAGTCTGACTTTTTCTTCCGATAATATGCCACAAACATCACCACGCTGACCACTCCTAGCCCGTACCAGGTGAGGGCATAGCCTAAATGGTCATTGCGGAAGATAAACGTACCGTCATTGGGGATGGGATAGACATCGCGCTCATATTTCCCCAGCGCTTCTACCACCAGCGGCAACGGTTTTTTGCCTAAAACAGTGGCAATTTTATCCATATCTTCATACGACCAGATATTCTTATCAGCCATATTTTCTGGCGCAAAATAGCGTTTTTCACGGGCAGGGCGGAGTATGCCTTCGATGGTGACAATGCCTTCAGGCTTTGATTCTTTGTTAAGCGGCGAGAAGCCACGATTTACAAGGATGATGCGCCCATCATCTTCAAGCGAGAAGGGGGTGACGATATAATACCCCACGTCCATCCCTTGCTGACGGCCAATTAGGTGGATGGTTTTATCATGCAAGAATGTGCCAGTCAGCAGCACGCGGTGATAGGTGAGGTTAGAGATGTCCTCAGGCAATGTCGCAAGCGCAGGTGCGGCTTTGGCGGCGTCAGATTCGGCTATAACGCGCTGCTTCCACACCAGTCGCTCCATTTGCCAGCTACCAAGTGTAATAAACATAGCCAAACTGCCGATGAGAAACAGTGTGGGAATCAATTCAATTTTGCGAAAAGTCATAAATCTCCTATTCTTTCTCTTGAAGCTTATAATCCAAAGCCTATATATAGGCTACTGAATTACTCGAACCCCCACCATAACCTAATATATACGGAGATAATATGAGCGTTCTCGTTGGCAAGCAAGCCCCAGATTTTACCGCAAAAGCAGTATTGGGCGATAATAGTTTTGATGAAGCTTTCAATTTATATAACCATCTGGGCATCAAAAAAGATGC
>JAYTDB010000097.1:0-1880 GCA_043736135.1 Rickettsiales bacterium | reverse complement strand
GTATCGACAAGAAAAATCGGGTTTCCGTGCCGGCTACTTATCGCGCGGTGTTATCGGCGCAGGATTATTCGGGAATCATCGTTTATAGTTCCATCATGCATCGCTGCATTGAAGCCTGCGGTATGAACCGTATCAATAAAATGAATGAACGCATTGATGCGCTGGATCCGTATTCGGCGGAGCGCGATGCGTTTTCTGCGAGTGTGTTTGGTGATTCGGTGCAATTGCCGTTTGACGGCGAGGGGCGTGTGGTGCTGCCTGAGAGTCTCATCAAGGATATCGGGCTTTCCGACATGGCGACATTTGTGGGTAAGGGCGAAATATTTGAAATTTGGGAGCCGAAAGCATTTGAGGCTTACATGCAGCAAGCGCGTGAATTGGCGCGGGCAAAACGCAACCATTTGTTTTCTAAACCAGAGGGCAAAGCATGACCGCAGCCCCGCACACTCCCGTATTGCTTGATGAAGTTGTTGCCACCTTGAAGCCGAAAGATAAGGGCGTGTATGTGGACGGCACATTCGGTGCGGGTGGATATAGTCGCGCATTGCTGAAAGCTGCTGATTGCCGCGTCTATGCAATTGATCGTGACCCGAATACGCGCCGTTTTGCCGAAGCGATTGAGAGCGAATTTTATGATCGCTTTGTGTGGGTGCTGGGTAATTTTTCGTCCATGTGCACGTTGCTTGCCGCGCAAGGCGTGAACAAGGTAGATGGCGTGGTGCTGGATTTAGGCGTATCTTCGATGCAGATTGATCAGGCAGATCGTGGCTTTTCATTCCGAAATGATGGCCCGCTTGATATGCGTATGGGCGATGATGGGCTGAATGCGGCGGATGTGGTGAATACCGCGTCTGAGGCAGAGCTTGCCGATATTTTATTTTATTATGGTGAAGAAAAAGCGGCGCGCAAAATCGCTCGCCGTATCGTTGAGGCGCGTGAGTCGCTGCCAATTACCCGTACATTGCAGCTCGCGGATATTATTCGCGCAGCCATCGGTGGGAAAATTCAAAAGTCCGACCCAGCAACGCGTAGTTTTCAGGCGTTGCGTATTCACGTCAATCAAGAATTTGAAGCAATTGAACGAGGCTTGATCGAAGCAGAACAATTACTCGCACCCGGCGGCCGCTTGGTGGTGGTAACGTTCCACTCGCTGGAAGATCGCCTCGTTAAACGGTTCTACCACTCCCGTTGCGGTAGGTTTGGGGAGCAGTCACGCCATGCGCCAAAAGCGCAAGGAGATACGGCTGCTCCCTCTTTTTTCCTACCAAAACCTTCAAAGCTCACAGCTAGCGATGAAGAGGTGGCGCGCAATTTGCGTTCGCGTTCGGCAACCCTGCGAGTCATGGAGAAGTCATCATGATGAGATGGTCGAGCCTGTTATGGGTGATTATATTGTCGGTGTCGGCGTTTGGGTTGTATAAAGTGAAATTCCAAGTGCAGACGATTCGCGCGCAGATTGCTGATGTGTCCCAAGAAATTGTGCATGAGCGCGAGGGATTGAACGTGGTTGCTGCTGAATGGGCGTATTTGAATCGCCCTGATCGGTTGCAAAAATTATCTGAGCTCTATTTAAATCAAGAAGAAGTAACAGTGAATCACATTGCCGATGTGCAATCGATTCCATTCCCACATGTGCAGGAGGCTAAAAATAGCGCTGATTCCTCAGTGGTTCCTGTTTCTGAGAAACGTTCGACGACGCTAATTGAAGCGGAATAGCAATGACCGCACGCCCACGTAAAATTATACGCAAGGAAAGTACGGGCAGAAGAATCATTGAACAAGGGCGGGTGCGCCTATTATGCGTAGGGCTTTTCTTCTTTTTATGCTTCTCATCGATTGCGGTGCAAATGGTGGAAGTCGCTGTGCTCAGCAATCCCAAA
>JAYTDB010000096.1:0-4012 GCA_043736135.1 Rickettsiales bacterium | reverse complement strand
ATAGGCTTCACCAGAATCAATGGCATTATTTGCGAGCTGTACGCCGTGTTTGATGTCGGTTGCTTTGCCCGCGATAACCAGCCCTGCGGCTGCATTGTACACTATAGCATGACGGTAGGGATTTTCAATGCCTGATAATGCGACGCGCAGCGCCTCGGCATTCACACTCGCATCGCCGCCTTTTAGATCTTCAAGCATCACGCGCGTGAGTCCAGCATCTTCGGGCGTTATTTCAAACATTTTCACTGCGCCGTCTTTTACTTCTGCGACATAGCTCGTGCCGGTGAGTGTCAGCTCATCCAAACCATCATGCCCATGCACCACCCATGCAGCTTTTATGCCTAGTTCAATCAATACCTTTGCGATGGGTTCAAGTAGCTCTTTGCTATAAACGCCGAGCAATTGAAAATCGGGCTTTGCAGGGTTCACCAATGGGCCGAGCAGGTTAAAAATCGTACGTACGCCCAGCTCTTGGCGAATGGGGGCGATATGGCGCATGGACGTATGATATTTTGGTGCCATTAAAAACGTAATGCCGAAATTCTCCAAGCATTTTTGTGCTTGTTCTGGCTCCATGGCGATATTGATGCCGAGGGTTTCCAGCACATCCGCCGAACCGGATTTAGACGATACGGAGCGGTTGCCATGTTTTGCAACGGGTACCCCACATGCGGCGAGGACAAACGCGGTAGCCGTTGAAATATTATAGGTTCCGCGAGAATCACCCCCCGTGCCGCAGGTGTCGATAGTGCCAGAGGGAGCGGCAATGGTTTTCATTTTTGCGCGCAACACGGTAGCACCTGCGGTGATTTCATCCACAGTTTCACCCTTGGTACGTAGCCCCATTAAGAATGCCGCCATTTGTGCCGGTGTTGCCCCACCACTCATGATGACTTGGAATGCACGTTCAGCCACATCACGCGGAAGATTTTTTTCTGCCGCAAGTAAATTAAGCGCAAACTGAATGGGCGTATCTGTCATCTAAATACCATCCAAGAAATTCTTGATGATTTTATGACCGTGTTCCGAGGCGATGGATTCGGGGTGGAATTGCACGCCGTGAGTGTTATGTGTTTTGTGAGAAAGCCCCATAATCAGACCATCATCGGCGGTGACAGCGGTGATTTCCAAGCAGTCTGGCAGGCTGCCACGATCAACGATGAGCGAGTGATAGCGCGTGGCATTAAAAGGGATGGGCAGGTCTTTGAATACGCTGAGGCCTTCATGATAAATGGCGCTGACTTTGCCGTGCATCGGCTGAGGTGCGCGGATGACGTTGCCGCCGAATGCTTCACCAATTGCTTGTTGTCCTAAGCACACACCAAAAATAGGGATGTTGCCTGATGCTTTTTGAATCAGCTCCAGACAAATGCCTGAATCTTTCGGCGCGCCTGGGCCAGGAGAAATAACGATGCCATCTGGTTTTTCTGCCATCAACGCATCCACGGTGATTTTATCATTACGCACCACTTTAACATCCGCACCCAGCTCACCGAGATAGTGCAGTAGGTTGTAAGTGAAGCTATCGTAATTATCTAACAGGGTTATTTTCATAGGAATGTCCTTGTCATACGGAGCGAAAGCGCAGCGAAGTCGAAGTATCTTTGCAAAGATCCCTCACTTGCATTCGGGATGACATAATGGGTTATTTTCATGATGATTACGCGTAAAAATGAGTAATGGTGGTAAATATTTTTTCGATTTTTTCGGCATCGAGCGGTTTATGGATAAACGCATTGGCACCGAGTTTCATACAAATATCTTCATTATGTTCTGCGTCATCATCCCCCGAGATGATAACAACGGGAATATCCGCATGTTTGGCGTGTAAATGTCCGAGTAGTGAGATGCCATCAATGTTCGGCATGTTGATGTCGAGAAATATTGCTTTGATGTGGGCACATCCTTGGTTTAGGCGGATAATCGCTTCCATGCCGTCAGCGCTGCTTTGTGTATCATAGCCTTTATCTTGCGATAATTTTTGCAACATCGCTTGATAAATCATGCTGTCTTCAACAATAAGAATGGTGTTTTTCATATAAATTTTATAGCCTCCTCAGCGGCGCGCATCAGTGCACGCGCCTTATTTTGCGCTTCTTGAAATTCATCCTCGGCGTTACTATCTGCGACAATGCCGCCGCCCGCTTGAATATACAGCTTGTCATTTTTAACGAGTCCTGTACGCAGCGCGATGCAGGTATCCATATTGCCATTGCCTGAGAAATAGCCGATACATCCCGCATAAAAACTGCGGCGTTCTATTTCTAATTCATCGATGATTTCCATCGCTCGTATTTTGGGTGCGCCGGATACGGTGCCCGCTGGAAAACCTGCAATGAGGGCAGCAAGCGCATCATATTTTGGACTGAGTTCGCCGATGACGTTTGAGACGATGTGCATCACATGCGAATAGTTTTCGATGTGCATTTGCTGTGTGGTTTTTACCGTACCCGTTTTGGCGACACGACCAACATCATTGCGGCCCAAATCAAGCAACATAAGATGTTCCGCAAGCTCTTTTGGATCTGCCAATAATTCTTTGGCGAGTGCTTCATCTTCTGCGCGGTCACGCCCGCGTTTGCGTGTGCCAGCGATGGGGCGGATGGTCACTTCGCCGTCACGAACCCGAACTAAAATTTCAGGGCTGGAGCCGACGAGCGAGTAGTCGCCCATATGCAAATAAAACAAAAACGGCGATGGATTTAATTGCCGCAATGCACGGTAAAGTGAGAAAGCGGGCAACTTAAATGGCGCTGAAAAACGCTGTGATAATACCACCTGGAAAATATCACCCGCACGAATATATTCCTTCGCAGATTCAATCATCGCATCATAGTCACTGCGTTTCGTGTTCGAGGTGAACTCTGACAACGAGACTGCTTTGTTCACGTGATGTGTTGCTGTTGGAATAGGCGAAGCAAGCTTATCCAGCGCATAACGAATACGTTGCGTAGCTGCGGTGTAAGCAATTTTGGCATCTTGCGGTTGTTTGTTTGCCCAGATGGTTGTGATGATGAAAATCTTGTCAGTCACTGAATCAAAAATCACCATCAATTTTGGGCGTACGAAACAGCTGTCAGGAATTCCGATATCATCTTTCTTGGTATCAGGCAGCTTCTCCATAAGTTTAACCATGTCATAGCCCATATAGCCCACCAAGCCCGAGGCCATCGGCGGCAATTCAGGTGGAATATCAATCTTGGATTGCTCGTAGAGTTCGCGGAAAACCGACAAGGTATCGCCTTCGCATGGCACCCATTTTGCGCCCGTCATTTTATCAGAATAGGTGATTTCGGAAGTGTTGCCCGTTGCCCTCCAAATTAAATCAGGCATCAAACCAATTACCGAATAACGACCACGAATCTCGCCTTTTTCAACGGATTCTAGCAAAAAGCATGGCGCATCATCTTGCATTAAACGCAACATGGCAGAAACAGGTGTATCCAAATCTGCAGGCACGGTTGTCCAAATGAGTTGCGATTGCCCCATCGCAAAGCGTTGCGTAAATGTGGCGCTATCGGGCGTAATGGTGGGGTTTTTAGCGGCTAGCATCGTTTTGTGCAATGAGTTGGTTGATGGTTTCTTGGTTGATGGAAACAGGATAACGCGTCTCCAAATAGTGGATATATTGCTGCATCATCTCGTCTTCCATTTGTGATGATACGGATTTTTTGAGCGTATCACGTTCTGCATCTGTCACGGAAGGGGCGGTGCTTGCTGGTTTTGTATTTTGCACAATTGCGAGCAAATAGCTGCCAGATTTTTCGCGAATCGGCGTGGTCATATCGCCCTTTTTAGCCGAGAATACTGCATTGACCAAAGGCAATGGAATCATTTCTTCGGAAAGTTTTTGTGAGCTGCGGGTGATGTCGCCAGTTGCTACCTTTTTCAGTGGGCTTGCCGCTAAAATATCTTTTGTCGACGCTTTCTTCTCTAGCTCGGCTTCAATCTTGCTCACTTCAGCAGCTAACTTCTTGGTGGTTTCAAATTTGATGAAATCTGCGGTCACGCG
>JAYTDB010000095.1:0-3306 GCA_043736135.1 Rickettsiales bacterium | reverse complement strand
GCTATTCCTGATGCCCGCAAAGGCGAGCAAATTATTCTGTTCACAGAGTCGGCAGCGCTTACACGTGCGCAGCTAATTGATGCTGCAAGAGCCGCAGGTGTCGCAGAAATTACCTTGCCAAAACACATTCATGTGATTAGTGAAATACCGCGTCTCGGCAGCGGAAAAGTGGATTACCCAACCCTTGCACAGCACGAGATTTTAAAAGCCTAGCGCTATTTTTTCTTATTATTATTTTGTGTTGCAGGCTAATTCAATTTTTCAGGTTTTTTAATTTGCCAAACAGATGCGATTTTATCGCAGCGCTTTTGCACATCTTTTAATGTACCAACACCATCTTCTTTGCGGTAGGTACGTGATGGCATGGTGCTCAGTTCATCAAAAACTGATTTTTTGGAAGGGTCAATGATTTTAGAGATATAATCTTGGTTGGTTTCAAACATCGTCATCACATCAAGCGATGTTGTTTCCACGGCTTCTTTGTGCCTGGCCAATATGCTATCTATTTGCTCTTTAGTTGGCTCGATTGTCTGTTTAGCTTCAACGCAGAAAGTCCAATATTGAAATGCACATGCGTTATATGAGATCGTGTAAACTTTTTCATTCATTTTTGTGAGATTTTCATCGTATTTTTTAAGTCTGAGTGCCTCTTCCTCGGCATGGACTTTTTCTAATAGGATGCGTATTTCCTCTATCTTTTTATTACGTTCTTCTTGCCGTCTTTTTTCCTCTGTAGCTTTTGTTTCTGCTTCAGCTAATTTTTTCTTTTCAGCCTCAGCCATGCGTTTCTTTTGTTCTTCTGACATCAATTGGGCAGACTGATTAAGGTTAAGTGTTTGGGCTGTTTGCTGTTTTACAAAATCATCCATCAAGGTGACTATTTTTTCATGTCCAGCGCGGAATGCTAATGTGCGGGCAATATCGCCGAAATTATCGAGAGAATAATAGTCTACGCCACGATCCAATAAATATTGAACCATTTCAGGATTACCATTGCGAGCAGCATGGTAAAGCGCTGTTTGTCCGTTGCTATCTTTCGTATTGATTTTTGCACCGCTATCTAGCAGTGCTGTAACCACGTTCATAGCTTCAGGGTCTTTACGGTTTACCGCAAGAAATAAAACGGGCACACCGTTCTTATCGATGACATTAGGGTTGGCGTTTTTTTCAATCAATAATTTAATGTCATCAGCACGACCAAGCGATGCGCGATAAATTAATTCTTCATCTGCTGCGGTTTTGGCTGGAGCGGCTTCGGTTGTTTTTGCTGGTTGATTGTAGGCTGATATAGGAGCGGCAGGGGGTGCCGTCGGTGTTTCGGTGTTTGCGATGGGGGCCACTGGTGGTGTGACGGGCTCTGCAAAAGTTGTAGGAAGTGCTGGCGCTGGTGGGGCAGTCATTTCTGCCATGGCATTAAATGCCGCCATATTGAGCATGGTCGTTGATATAATTAGCGTGGTAAGTCTTGACATTGGGCGTATTGTCTCCATATCCATATTCGTGTTCATTATAACGTCAATTACTTAGAAAGTCATCAACATGACACAGAAAAACAAAGAAAATCTTAAATTCAGCGCAGAGATTGGCAAAGTACTGCAATTAATGATTCATTCGCTTTATACCAATAAAGACATTTTCTTGCGCGAACTCATCTCAAACGCCTCGGATGCCTGCGATAAACGTCGTTACGAATCGCTGACTAATTCGGCATTAAACGAGGATGGCGGCGGGCTTTCTGTGTCTGTTTCACTCAATAAAGAGGCGCGGACGATTACCATTACCGATACGGGCATAGGTATGAGCCGCGACGAATTGGTTAATAATCTCGGTACTATCGCCAAGTCAGGCACACAGGAATTTTTGGCAAAAGTGACGGGAGATGCGAATAAAGATACTTCGCTGATTGGTCAGTTTGGCGTTGGTTTCTATTCTGCATTTATCGTTGCAAAAGAAGTGACGGTTATTTCTCGCCGTGCAGGTTCGGATGCTGTTTGGCAGTGGCAATCGGAAGGCGATGGCGAGTTTTCTGTGAGTGAGCTAGATGCGCCACATGCAGTTGGAAGTTCGATTATTTTGACGCTAAAAGATGGTGAGAATGATTATCTTGATGGTTTCCGCCTTCGCCATATCATCGAGACGTATTCTAACCATATTTCAATTCCGATTACGTTGCATTATGAGGATAGCACGGAAACCATCAACACGGGGCTTGCGCTTTGGACTAAGTCTAAAAACGACGTCACGCCCGAACAATATAGCGAATTTTATCGTCATGTTGCACACTCGCCTGATGAACCGTGGCTGACATTGCATAATAAAAATGAAGGCAAAATTGAATATACGAATTTATTATTCATTCCGTCGATTAAACCATTCGATTTATATCATCCTGATCGTAAATGCCGCGTGAAGCTTTACGTAAAGCGCGTGTTTATCACCGAAGAAAATGCTGATTTGGTGCCGCCTTATATGCGTTTTTTGCGCGGGGTGATTGATTCAGAAGATTTGCCTCTCAACATTAGCCGCGAGACGCTGCAGGCCAACACACTGCTTGCAAAAATTAAAGAATCGGTGGTGAAGCGCGTGCTGTCTGAGTTGAGAAAAAAAGCGGAAAGCGATGAGGCGGGCTATTTAACATTCTGGACGAATTTTGGTCCTGTGCTGAAAGAAGGCCTATGCGAAGGTCACGCGCAGCGCGAGGCGATTTTGGATGTCTGCCGCTTTGCAACTAGCAGTCAGGATGCAGCGACTTCGCTAGATGCATACATTGCGCGGATGAAAGAAGGGCAGGAAGAAATCTTCTACGCAACGGGCGATAATTTAGAGACGCTTAAAGCAAGCCCACAACTGGAAGGCTTTGCCGCGCGTGGTGTTGAGGTGCTGCTGTTCACCGATCATGTCGATGATTTCTGGGTGAATGTGCAGCATGAATATAAAGGAAAATCATTCAAATCGATTACGCGTAGCGATATTGAACTGGATAAATTCCCAAGCGTCGACGGTGAAAAAGATAAGCCAGAGGAAGTTGCAAAAGATGCGATGGAATCGCTTTGCGCACGGATGAAATCTATCTTGGGTGCGAATGTAACAGATGTCCGCATTACCCATAAGCTTGGCTCTAGTGCAGTATGTTTGGCTGTTGCTGAAGGGGCGATGAACGCGCGTTTTGAACGTTTCTTGGTGGAGCAAAAACAGCTCGGCAGCGCAACTGCAAAGATTTTGGAAATCAACCCGCAGCATCCGATTGTGGTAAATTTAGCGAATCACCCTGCCGATGAATCTGCACTTGCCGATGTGACATGGTTG
>JAYTDB010000094.1:0-3626 GCA_043736135.1 Rickettsiales bacterium | reverse complement strand
GCGATGCCCGCTTCTTTGAGTGTTGTATGTTCTTTATGCGCTTTTTTGGCGATTTTTGCCGCGTTATCATAGCCGATATGTGGGTTCAGTGCCGTCACCAACATCAGTGATTCGTTCATCAATTTGGTGATGCGTTCTTTGTTTGCTTCGATGCCGTTTACACAATTTTCCGTGAAGCTCACGGCGCCGTCAGCAATCAGGCGAATCGATTGCAGCACATTATAAATAATCACTGGTTTGAACACGTTCAGCTCGAAATGCCCGTTGCTACCGCCGATGGTCACGGCAACATGATTGCCCATCACCTGTGCAGCAACCATGGTCAGTGCTTCCGATTGTGTTGGGTTTACTTTGCCTGGCATGATGGATGAACCTGGCTCATTTTCAGGCAGTGCTAATTCG
The DNA here is from genome assembly GCA_043736135.1 of Rickettsiales bacterium. Lineage (GTDB taxonomy): Bacteria > Pseudomonadota > Alphaproteobacteria > Rickettsiales > SXRF01 > JAYTDB01. The sequence goes on along the minus strand of JAYTDB010000094.1, from coordinate 3,224 downwards.
CCGAAACCACAGCGCGGGCCCGAACCCATCAGGCGAATATCGTTGGCGATTTTCATCAGCGACACAGCAATCGTGTTGAGCATGCCGGATGCTTCCACCAGCGCATCGTGCGTGGCGAGTGCTTCAAATTTATTCGGTGCGGTGATGAAATCCAGCCCAGTAATTTTTGCTACTTCTTCGGCAAATTTTTCAGCAAAACCAATTTTAGCATTCAGACCTGTGCCAACGGCAGTGCCGCCTTGCGCGAGTTCGTATAATGCAGGCAGCACATCTTGTGCGCGGCGAATGGCATTTTCCATTTGCTTTGCGTAGCCAGAGAATTCCTGACCAAGTGTAAGCGGTGTTGCGTCCATCAAATGCGTGCGGCCGATTTTAATGATGTCAGCGAATTCCACCGATTTTTGCGATAGCGCAAAATGCAAGGTACGCAACGACGGAATCAGGTGGTTGTAAATTTCTGATGCTGCGGCAATGTGCATAGCAGTTGGGAATGAATCATTTGATGATTGCCCCATATTGACATGATCATTCGGGTGAACTGGTTTTTTGCTGCCCATCTCACCGCCCATCATCTCAATCGCGCGGTTGGAAATCACCTCGTTCACGTTCATGTTGGTCTGTGTGCCTGAACCCGTTTGCCAAACGACCAGAGGAAAATGTCCCTTCATCTTGCCGTCCACGACTTCTTGCGCCGCTTTAATGATGTTTTCGCCGAGCGTTTTATCGAGCACGCCGAGCTGCATATTTACCTTCGCCGCCGAAAGCTTCAAAATTCCGAATGCTTTGATGAGCGGTTCTGGCATAGTTTCTGTGCCAATTTTGAAGTTTTGCAGGCTGCGCTGGGTTTGCGCTCCCCAATAGCGGCTTGCCTCTACGTCAATATTGCCAAAAGAATCAGATTCGATGCGGTTTTTAGTCATAAGTCATAAGTCCTTGGTTGTTAGATTTATTTTGCACTATCGACGAACCACAAATGACTATCAACTATTAAATAGCCCTAGTCATTTAACCTGCGTCAGAAGTCCCCCTATAAATAAGGGTTGCCTAGATTCCGTGTTTCGAGGGTTACGGTGGTCGTGACGGCGTGGTCTAATACATAGAGGTAACGTATATGTTTTATCCAGTTGGCGCGGCGGAAAACGCGACGATTTTCCAAAAATGGATCTGTATAAATCTTGCGTAATGGGCGGGTGTTATTGAATTCCTCTACTGCGAGCAGTTCGCCAGCAGAGGGGTGGTGGGTTGGGTCGCCAATATCATCTAAATAAATATTTACTAGCGGTAGATATAGTATAGGTTTGCCATCAAATAGTGTGAGTACGTCCACAGTCGACGTGTAATAATCAACGTCAACAACTATATAGCCAACACAATAATTTTCTATTTCCATGCGGCTGAGAAAGGCTGGGATGGTTTTTGCCGCTTCGCCCAGTACCAATTCCGTATTGTCTGGTAGGTTTGCTTTTAGTTTCTCTACATCCATCTTAAAATTTCCGACAGAATAATGCTCCGGATGATCACGATAATCAACAGGACTCCATGGCATACCTTCACCTGTATCAAAACCAAATACACGGATGTCGACGCCAGTAATTTTCGATACTGTTTTTGCGATAATCGCCATGTTAACAAGGCCTGCACCACCTGCCACGCCAAACTCACAAATCGCCATTTTTTTGATACCATAATGATTGCAGCGTTTTGCTGCGTCTAAAATACAAAAAGCATTGTGTGGGCGCATGATAAGGTCAAATGCAACTTTTGATCGCCAGCTACCAAACGCCATGATGAATAGGCTGAGAATATTTAGGTGTAATGGCTCGGTTAGGCGTTCCAGCGCAATACGTTTCCATATATAGCTGTGTTTTAGTTTTGCGGCGATGAATTTGAATGACATGGTTATCCGTTCGTTTCAAGTTGGTTTACATGCCCCATTTTGCGGGCAGGGCGGGTTTCTTTTTTTCCGTAGATATGAATATGCGCGCCCTCAGATTTCCATGCAGCTAAATCATTCACATCGTCACCAATCAAATTCGTCATCACCACTTTTTTAGCAGTGCGTTCTGGCTTGATGAGCGGCATGTCGGTCACCGCGCGAATGGCTTGCTCAAATTGGCTGACATTGCAGCCATCCAGCGTCCAGTGACCAGAATTATGCGGGCGTGGAGCCATTTCATTCATCAGCACGTCACCCTCTTTGGTGGCAAATAATTCAACTGCGAGCAAGCCAACCAATTGCAAATGGGTGGCGAGCTTGATGGCAATTTCTTCGGCTTTTTCGCGGATAGCGTCATTTATATTGGCGGGTGCTGTAGTGGTGTGCAGGATGTGATTTTTATGCACGTTCTCTACGGGTTCAAAACATTGAATTTCGCCGCGGACACTGCGCGCAACAATCACCGAAATTTCACGTTCAAAATTGACGAAGCCTTCGTAGATGTAATCGCCATCCGTTAGTTCCGGCATATTGTCTGGCAACTTCCATTGCCCTTTTCCGTCATAACCCATGGTGCAGGTTTTTACGATGGCGGGGGTGCCGATTTCGGACATCGCTTTTTGCAAATCATCTTGCGAATGAATTGCGGAAAAAGGTGCGGTTGCAATAGCTAGATTATTTGCCAATGTTTTCTCACGCAGGCGGTGCTGCGATGTTTCAAGCAGTTGCGGCGAGGGATAAATTGGCGTGGTTAAAGTGAGTAGTGGTGCAACGGGCACGTTTTCAAACTCAAGCGTGATAACATCCACGCTTGCTGCCCATTTTTGCAAAGCGGGTAGGTCGGTATAGTTTGCTTGGGTAAAGTGTGTGGCAACGCTGGCTGCAATCGGGTCTTCATCGGGGGCAAAAACATGCGTCTCAAAACCGAGTTTTTTCGCTGCCTCACACAGCATTTTACCTAATTGACCTGCGCCAAGAATGCCTATGGTTGTCACAATTTTTCCGCCACCGAATCGGTTTGTTTTTTGCGCCATGCATCCAACTTTGTCGCCAGTTTTTTATCGGACAAAGCAAGAATACTGGCAGCGAGCAATGCGGCATTTTTTGCACCCGCAGGGCCGATGGCGAGTGTGCCGACTGGAACTCCCCCCGGCATCTGCGCGATAGAAAGCAAACTATCCATGCCTTTTAACGCCTTGCTTTCAACGGGAACGCCGAGTACGGGCAGGCTGGTAAGCGATGCCGTCATGCCCGGTAAATGTGCGGCACCACCTGCACCCGCGATGAT
>JAYTDB010000093.1:0-2393 GCA_043736135.1 Rickettsiales bacterium | reverse complement strand
AAATAAAGAACACTCCACCTGCAGCAAAACCAGCTAAAAAATAGCCTCGTCATACTGAGTAATGCCAGCATGACGAGGTGTATAAACTTATTTAATTGCTTTTTCTTTGATGGTTTCTTTGCGATTTTCGTGATGCTCTTTAACCCGTTCTTTCATTTTCTCTTTTTCTTCTGGTGACGCCGCGTCAAATTTTTCTTTCATTTTTTCTTGGCGAAATTCACGACGTTTTTCAACGCGATTTTCCATTTTTTCTTTTTCTTCTGGCGATGCACTGTCATAGCGCTCTTTCCACTTGTCTTTATTTTCTTCGTGGCGCGCCTTCATTTCTTCCTTCATTTTTTCTTTTTCTTCAGGAGACGCAGCATCATATTTTGCTTTCATTTCCACATGTCGTGCTTCGCGCTCCGCATGACGCTTTTCCATCATGGCTTTGCGTTCTTCAGGGCTAGCATTTTTAAAGGCTTTGCGCTGCGCTGCGGTTGGTTCCATAGATTCAGCTTGCGGTGGCATTGGTGGTTTTGACTCAGCAAAAACAGGAGCAGCAAGTAATGAAAGTAAAGTGGTTGTCAAAAGTAATGTACGCATGGGGATTTCCTTATTGTTGGTGAAAAAAAGTAAAATGACAGAATAAGAAGAGTGTCTATTCTATCATAACATCACTATATTTACCACTGTAACCATTACGGGGTTGTGTCCGAATCATTAGATGAGTGTTAGAAAGGGTTTTATATGAAAAACAAGGAATTGACACCATTGCAATATCGTATAACGCAGGAGTGTGGCACCGAGCCGCCATTCAACAATGATTATTGGGATAATAAGGCGGCGGGTATTTATGTGGATATCGTGTCGGGCGAGCCGCTCTTTGCCTCCGTCCATAAATTTGATTCAGGCACGGGCTGGCCAAGCTTTACCAAGCCGCTTATGTCAGAAGCGGTGGTCGAGCATAAAGATATTTCGCATGGGATGGCGCGGGTTGAGGTGAAGAGCGCATCCGCGCAATCGCATTTGGGGCATGTATTTCCTGATGGGCCAAAGGAGGAAGGCGGCTTGCGCTATTGTATTAATTCCGCGAGTCTACGTTTTATTCCGCTCGAACAACTTGAAGCGGAAGGATACGGCGATTATGCGACATTATTTCATTAAAATAGGAGCGATGATTCTTATGACAATTTCCACGCAAGCCCATGCTGAGGCTGCCAAAGCCGTTTTTGCCGGCGGTTGTTTTTGGTGCATGGAATCGGAGTTTGAAGAGGTTGGCGGTATTATCGCCGCCGTTTCTGGCTATATTGGTGGCAACGCCGACGATGCGAATTATGAGGCGGTATCTGCCCATAAAACCAACCATATAGAGGCGGTAGAAATTAGCTATGACCCTGCCATAACCAGCTATGAGAAGTTGCTCAAAATCTATTGGGGGAATATTGATCCGCTTGATGCAGGCGGGCAGATGTTTGATCGCGGCGCGCAATATGCGACAGTGATTTATTACGGAAATGAGGCTGAAAAAAAACTGGCCGAAGCGTCAAAAGCCAAGGTTGCTGAAAAGCTGGGGCAGCAGGTTGCGGTGCGTATAGAGCCGCTAACACCGTTTTACGTGGCCGAGGATTATCATCAGAATTATTACAAGACAAACACCGCGCATTATCAGGCCTATTCGCAAGGTAGTGGCCGTAAAGCGAAGATCAAAAAAATATGGGATGGTAAATCGCTCGATTAAAGTCTAATAATGGCGGCATGAAAAAAATATTTTTTGTGCCGCTATTATTTCTTTCGCTGCCATTGGCTGCGTATGCAGAACCCGCACAAGATTCTGACATCACTGTTGGCAATCATGGTGTTTCCTTTATCTCACAGGATAAAAATTATGCGCTGAGTTTGCGTGGTACGATTCAGATTGATAGCCGAAATTTTATCAATGATAAAAACGGCACTGGCGATAATGACGTGCTTGCGCGGCGTATCCGCCCTGTGCTTGAGGGGCGAGCGGGTAATGCTTCTTTCCGTTTTATGCCCGATTTAGCGGATAAGAAAATTCGTGTTTTTGATGCACATGCTGATTATACGATAGAAGATGCGCTGAAAATTCGCATCGGAAAATTTAAGCCACCGGTTGGGCTTGAGCGATTGCAATCTGCCGCTGATACATTTTTTATTGAGCGTGGATACGCAAATAATCTGGCTCCCAGCCGTGATTTAGGGGTGATGCTCTATGGTAATGATGCGGAGAATCGGTGGGAATATCAGCTCGGAATTTTTGATGGCAACCAAGATTTAGGTAACACCAATAATGATGTTGATGATAAAAAAGACGTGATAGCGCGCGTGTTTTTGTACCCCTTTAAATCGGCAGCAAATGACTATATAAAAGAATTGGGGGTTGGACTTGCAGG
>JAYTDB010000092.1:0-6834 GCA_043736135.1 Rickettsiales bacterium | reverse complement strand
TTAGCTGCTGGGATTTTGATCACAGCGCCAGTGCGTGGGTTGCGGCCTTCAGTCGCTTTGCGGTGTACAACACCGAAAGTACCAAAACCAACCAAACGAACTTCATCACCTTTAGACAGTGATTTAGAAACGATTGCGATAAATGCATCAATAGCTTCAGCTGCTTTTGCTTTAGTCAGGTCAGTTTTATCTGCGAGGTCCGCGATAAGTTCGTTCTTGTTCATGGTCTAACTCCCTAGTTGCTGTAATGAACATTAAAATGCTGAGTCCTTCTTATCGAGGGTGGCTCTTCATTTGCAGGCGTCACAATAACGCTGCAACGGCACAAAAGCACGAAAAAAAAGGATTGTAAACTGGAATATTGCATTTTTATAAAAAAAAATGCTTGCTAGGTGGCTCTCACCGTGATTCCACGCAGATAATGTCGAAAAAAAATAGCAAATTCATTCCGCATACGAATCAATATAAATAGCAGAAAAACCTAGGTTTTACGGTAAACGCCGATAGGATGAACACAAACAAACACAAAAAAAATGCGGGAAATTAGTACACAATAACAAACACGCCAAACTCTTTCGAATTTGGCGTGTTTAATAAAATAAAAATGCCTTAGTGGATTTTCTTGCTATCTTTTTTAGCATCCGCATAGACGATTAAAGGTGCAACACCTTTATCAATCACGTCTGCATTGATAACCACTTCTTCAACGCCTTCTTTGCCTGGAATATCATACATAAGGTCAAGCAATGCGCCCTCAAGAATAGCACGCAAACCTCGCGCACCTGTCTTACGTTCAATCGCTTTTTTCGCAATCGCTTTCAACGCATCATCCGAGAATTTCAGCGAAACGCCTTCCATCTCAAACAGTTTTGCATATTGCTTAATGAGCGCGTTTTTCGGCTCAGTCAGAATCGAAATAAGCGCTGGCTCATCCAAATCCGTAAGCGTTGCAATCACCGGCAAACGACCAACAAACTCAGGAATCAAGCCGAATTTCAGCAAATCTTCTGGCTCAACGCGGGCGAATAATTCACCAATACGCGCATTTTCTTTAGAGCGAACATCCGCGCCAAAACCAATCGACGTACCTTTGCCGCGAGCAGCAATAATTTTTTCCAACCCAGAGAATGCACCACCAACAATAAACAAAATGTTTGATGTATCCACTTGCAAAAATTCTTGTTGCGGATGTTTACGTCCACCTTGTGGTGGCACAGATGCAACCGTACCCTCCATCAATTTAAGCAAGGCTTGTTGCACGCCCTCACCCGACACGTCGCGCGTGATAGATGGGTTGTCTGACTTACGAGAAATTTTATCCACCTCATCGATATAGACGATGCCGCGCTGTGCGCGATCAACGTTATAATCCGCTGCTTGCAACAAACGTAAGATGATATTTTCTACGTCTTCGCCCACATAACCCGCTTCTGTCAGTGTCGTCGCATCCGCCATCGTGAATGGCACATCAAGGATACGCGCCAACGTTTGCGCGAGCAATGTTTTACCAGAACCGGTTGGTCCAATCAGCAAAATATTTGATTTCGCAAGCTCGATATCGGAATTTTTCTCAAGCAAAGAAACGCGTTTATAATGGTTATGCACGGCAACCGAGAGTACTTTTTTGGCTTGCTCTTGACCAATAACATAATCATCCAACACGCGGCGAATCTCAGATGGCTTTGCAATATCGTCGCCATCTTTCGCAATGACACCTTTATCAGCGGCTTTGATAATATCCATACACAAAACGACGCATTCATCGCAAATGAACACAGTCGGGCCCGCAATCAGCTTGCGAACTTCATGTTCACTTTTGCCACAGAATGAGCAATAGCGTGTGTTTTTTGTTTCTCTGCTGCCGGCTTTTGTCACAATGTTAGTCCTTAGTTATTTGTTGGCTATCGATTCGCAATGCTTAGTCCTTAGTATATGGTATCATTTTATTATTAACCAAGGGCTAAGAACCAAGATTCCTTACTATTTCTTTTTATCGCCTAATTCTTCAATGGCACCGCGTTTTTCAATAATTTGATCAATCAAACCAAATTCCTTTGCCATTTCAGCGCTCATGAAGTTATCGCGTTCCATGTTTTTTTCCACATGCGCCAGTTTTTGGCCCGTATGCTTCACATAAATCTGGTTCAAACGGCCTTTTAAGCTCAAAATCTCTTTCGCATGAATCTCGATATCCGTTGCTTGACCTGAGTAACCGCCAGATGGCTGATGAATCATGATGCGTGAATTTGGCAAGCTATAACGCATGCCAGGCTCACCTGCGCAAAGCAATAAAGAGCCCATTGACGCAGCTTGACCGAAGCAAAGCGTCGCCACTTTTGGCTTGATGTACTGCATCGTGTCATAAATCGACATGCCAGACGTGACCACACCCCCCGGTGAGTTGATATACATAAAGATTTCTTTATCAGGATTTTCAGACTCTAAAAATAAGAGCTGAGCACAAATAACTGATGCCATATGATCTTCAACGGGCCCTGTCAAAAAGATAATACGCTCTTTCAACAAGCGGGAGTAAATATCAAACGAGCGCTCGCCGCGGCTTGTTTGCTCGATTACCATTGGAATCAACGTGCTTGTTACGCTATCAACTATATCCGCCATAATACTGCCTTTTTCTTAGTTTTGTGTGCGACTCACCTTATCTGTAATGCCTAAACATTAACGAAGTGTTGACGCCGCACACTCAATTCACAATTATTTTTTTGTTTTGTTTTTTGTTTTCGATTTTTTTGGTTTGTCAGCATTCGCATCATCTTCTTCTGCTGATTTTACCAATGCTTCCACTGTCACTTTTTCGTCAGTAAAGCTTACTTTTGCTAAAATGAAATCAACCGCTTTTTCTTCCATGATTGGGCCACGAAGATCTTCCATGCGATCTGGATTGTTTTTATAGAATTCAAACACACGCTGTTCTTGACCTGGGAACATACGCGCTTGCTCCATTACCGCACTAGTCATCTCTTCACGGGTGATTTTTAATTGGTTTTTATTGCCCACTTCCGCAAGCATAATCCCCAATTTCACACGACGCTCAGAAATTTCGCGATATTCTTCTTTGAGTTCATCATCGCTTTTACCCGCGAGTGATTCATCACCTTGTGCTTGCGCTTGTTTCAAACGCTCCCAGATGCTTTTGAACTCCATCTCAACCATGCCTTCTGGCAATTGGAATTCAACGGTTTCATCCAGCTCATCAAACAAGGCTTTTTTCAGTTGCGTACGCACGATACCATCATATTCGCGCTTCAATTGATCATTCACCGCAGCACGCAAAGCGGCTACGTTTTCAAGGCCACGAGCAGTTGCAAAATCATCATCAATAGCCGGCGTTTCTTTAACCAAGATTTCATGAATTTTTACGTCAAATTCAGACGCTTTACCCGCAAGGTTTTCGCTGCCGTAATCATCAGGGAAGCTAACTTTTACCAACACCTCATCGCCGATTTTTTTGTCGACCAATTGCTCTTCAAAATTGCCAATGAATTGTTTGCTGCCCAGCTCCAAACGGAAGCCTTCCGCCGTGCCGCCATCAAACGCCACACCATCAATCTTACCCGCAAAATCAATCACCACTACGTTTCCGAGTGCCGTTTTTGCTGTTTTTTCAGCAGGCACTAATGCAGGCGAACGCTCGGCAATACGCGTGAGCGCATCGTCGGTTTCTTTTTCGTCGATTTCATATACTTTGCGCGTCAATTTGATTTGATCAAACGCTACGTCCGGCACATCAGGGAAAGTTTCCACTGACACGGTATATTGCAAATCTTTGCCTTCTTCATACGAATCAACTGCCACTTCAGGCGCAAGCGCCGGGCGGATTTTTTGTTCATTAATCATCTCGCCAGTCGAGCGTTGAATCACGCTTTTCAGCACGTCTGCTTCAACGCTTTTACCAAAACGTTGTTGCAAAATTTTGAGCGGCACAAAACCAGGGCGGAAGCCCGGAATTTTCAGCGTTTTACCCGCTTCTTTTAATTCCACATCGACTTGCTCAGCAATCGTGCTAGCAGGCACTGTGATTTGATATGTACGCTTTAAGCCAGCGGTTTCGAGTTCTTTAACTTGCATGGGACTTCTCTATTTAATGAGGTTATAAAAATTGCGGACACCATGAAAAACACGCAAAGCACCAAAAGGCAAGCGGTTTTGTTAGATTATGATTGTGTGAATAATCTTTAAGTGATGGCTAGCGCGCGGCGGCAGAGAACTATTCTTTGACCGCCCAGCTATTACCAACACGACCTGGAAGTGATTGCTTGGGGATTGCATCCAGAATGCCAAGTGCTTCTTGCGTCGCAAATGGCTTGCCCTCATTAAGCACCAGCTTGCCATCTTTTTTCAGCGCCTCTATCTGGTCAACAGCACCACTGCTTAACTTGCTCGCATTCTGCTGCACAAGCGATTCATCAAGCGGAATATTAGCCGCCATAGGCGCAGCAGCAGGAGTCGCGCTCGCCTCCCTTGTTGGCGAATTATTCAATGCCTGCGCAAACTTAGCGGGGTCAGCAACATAGCCCGCCTCGCTCATTTGGTTGAACGCAGCATTACTATTATTAGCCATTTTAGTCTGTTCGGATGCTTCTGCAAAACTAAGTGACGGGGTATCTTTATCAATCATATGGCCAATTTTGCTACCCAGCCATGCAGTCACCGTCGCCACAAAATCTTTGACGGGCTTTAATTCAGACAGAATCCCACCAATCACCCCCATAATACCACCGCCATTCATCAGTGTGGTGATAATGCCTTGGGGGTTTAATTTGAGTTGGTTATCTTGCTTTTCCGCATCTTGCGAAGCTGCATACGTATCTGAGACGCCTTTCGCCCAATCACTGGACTTAGCCGTAACTTCCGCATGAATTGCGGTCATATCGACCGTGCCCGATTTCGGAGTTTTTTTCTGAACTTCAGCTTGATGCCAGGCCTGATAAGAGGCCGCGAGCGGCCCTTTTCCATCGCCATCCATCGCATCTGCGATCATGTAATCAATTGCCTTATTTGGCGGAGCAATAGGAGGCTTTTCATTTGTCATACCCCAACATTAGCACAAACACAGTAAAGGCAATATGAAGTTTTCATGACAGTGTGTTAGCCGCTGTTAGGCAAAACGGGGCGACATTAAGCAATCACCTGATATTTCCGCAACAACCATCTGTTATTTATATAAAAACATAGAATTTTTCACTGTAACACAAACTTCATACATTTTAGTAATAACTTCATGGTAGAGTGTGACTTATCAAAGATAATCTAAACCAATAAGGTGCGTTATGACATCCGAAGAACCTTCAAAAAAGCGTATAGCCGTTATTGGCGGCGGCATTTCAGGCCTCATCGCTGCAAAGAAGCTGGCAGACCAAGGCTATCAGGTTGATATTTTTGAGAGTGATAAACGCTTGGGCGGCAAAATCCAAACCATCACCAAGGGTAATACCACGGCTGATTTGGCGGCAGAATTCATTGATTCCAAGCAGAAATCCGTGCAAAAGATGGCCGAGGAATTAGGCGTTCCGCTTGAAAAAGCGATGCCAGACGCATCGAGTAATTTCAAATTATCCGATGGTAGAGTGCTAAATGAAACACAATTTAATGATGCCTACAGACCCGTTTCTGCACTTATTCTAGCCGACAAAGAATTCGTAACAAAGAACCCCAATAGCGCCCGCGCCCAAGAATTAGACGGCATGTCGATGTCGGATTATTTGGATGGGTTAAAGCAACGCGCAGACGAAAAAGCTTCTAGCGAGCGGCCGTTATGGAAAAAAATGCTGTTCATCCCAGCTACAAAAGTTGACGCAGCCGTTGTGAATGCTGCCAAGCAAGGCTTCGCGGCGGAATTTGGCAATCCTGCAAAAGAACTCTCTGCACTTGGGCTAGTCTATGCTTCGGGCGACACCGAAAACTGGCTGCATAGCGATTGCGACAAACGCATTGTCGGCGGCACACAAGCCCTGACCGATGCGCTGGCGAAAGATTTGGAATCAAAAGGCGCGCATTTTAATACGGGATATGAAGCCACAAAAATCGATAAAACTGATGGCAAATTTGATATTGGCTTTAAAGACAAAGAAAATGCCGGCAATTACGATCAGGTGGTGATGGCGACATCCGCACATGCACTGGCAAATATCGAGGGTCTGGACGCGGTCGGTCTTTCTAGCGAAGCTCAGGCAAAACTCAAAAACATGCAATATGTGAACTGGGAGAAAGTGACGGTTTCTACCAATAAAGGAGCCTATAACCCCCGCGAAGCTGGCGAAGGGTTCTTCATTTCCGATATGGGCTATCAAACATGGACGCGCCCTACAGGTGAAGTAGTGTTCCTTATTGGTGATGATTTAGCCAAAAAACACAGTGCAAAAGATGTGATGGATATGGTGCTGGAAGACTACGCTAAAGCGCACGGCACCACTGGTGACGTGCTGTTTAACAAGCAAGACGCGGTTGTACAAAAACAACAATGCACAGTCGCGCGCGGGATTGGCCAAACCATCCCCTCGCAAGAACTCTCGCAAACCTATGACCAAATGGAGAAAAATGGTGTGGGCGTGGTCGGCACCTATGTAGTAGGGGCAGATAATAATGCAGGCTATATGGATAGTGGTGCTGAGTCGGCTGGACGCGCGGCGGGCATCATGGTTAACACGGACATCGCCCGCGCAAGGGCATTGGAACAGAGCATCCAGATGCAATTGGCGAGCGAACAAGGGCCATTGCCACCAAACAAGCCACAGGGGCGGTTTATTTAAGGGTTTTTTAGTGGTGCGGGTGAAAAGACTCGAACTTTCACATCTTGCGATGCCAGAACCTAAA
>JAYTDB010000091.1:0-2865 GCA_043736135.1 Rickettsiales bacterium | reverse complement strand
TGTGCCAGCAAATCATCAGGGCGCACCTTGGCAAGGTCGCCTTTACCAGCAAGCGTGAAAGCAGAACGGGCATAAGCAACGATTACGGCACGGGTCATTGAAAACTCCTGTTATGTTCTTATTATAAAGATTCTATCAAAAATCCCTTACTTTTTAGTTAGTTTTCCCTATACCACTCGACAAAACTCATTTATATGAGACGAGTGCTAGGCACCGCCGCGCGTAGAACCGGAGTGTAGGCTGGCTACATGAGGATTCGAGCACGGCGATAACGACGCAATTGGCCATAAAAATGAGTTTTACAACAGATATAGTGATTATTGGTGCAGGGCCTGTGGGCTTATTCGCCATTTTTGAAGCGGGTATGCTGAAAATGCGCTGCCATGTCATCGATGCGCTGGATATGGCGGGCGGGCAATGCTCGGCGCTTTACCCTGAAAAACCGATTTACGATATTCCGGGCTTCCCATCCATCGCCGCGCAACAGCTGGTCGATAATTTGGTGGAACAAGCTGCACCCTTTTCACCCACCTATCATTTCGGGCAAACCGTTCAGAAATTAGATAAAACCAATGCGGGCTGGAAAATCACCACCTCAACGGGCACTTCGATTAATTGTAAAGCCGTTATTATCGCTGCCGGTTGTGGCGCATTCGGCCCAAACCGCCCGCCGATGGATGGGCTAGAAGCCTATGAAGGCACTAGCATATTCTACATGGTTGCCAAACGCGAAGCCTTCCGCGGCAAAAAAGTAGTCATTGCTGGCGGTGGCGATTCAGCTGTCGATTGGGCGATTTCACTGTCTGAACTCACAGAAAAACTCTATGTGGTGCATCGCCGCCCTAAATTCCGCTGCGCCCCTGAATCCGCAACGCGCATGGAGCAGCTCGCAGCCGAGGGAAAAATTGAGATGGTGATTCCTTATCAGCTTGATTCGCTAAAAGGCGCTGATGGCAAACTCACCCATGTCGGCGTTAAAACCATGGAGGGCGAAGAACGCTTTTTGGAAGCGGATATTTTGCTGCCATTCTTTGGGCTTGCGATGGAACTAGGGCCGATTGCCAATTGGGGTTTAAACCTTGAGCATAACCATATAGCGGTATCCACACCGAATTGCGCGACCTCGGCAGAAGGCATCTTTGCGGTCGGTGACATCGCCACCTACGAAGGCAAACTCAAACTCATCCTCTCAGGTTTTGCCGAAGCCGCGCAAGCCTGCTATGCCGCGTATAAACTGGTACACCCAGATGTGGCGCTTCACTTTGAATATTCGACCAGCAAAGGGGTGCCGGCATGACCAAACTCATTGACGGCAAAGCATTTGCTGAAAAATTACGCGCCGATATTGCCGTGCGCGTAGCAACGTTAAAAGCCGAACGGGGCATCACCCCTGGTCTTGCGGTTATCCGCGTGGGTAATGACCCAGCGAGCGAAGTCTACGTTCGCAACAAGGCAAAACAAACGCGTGAAGCGGGCATGAACAGCTATGAGCACATTCTACCCGAGTCAGTTACGCAAGCCGAACTGTTAGCACTCATCAACACGTTGAATAATGACGCGGCGGTACATGGCATTTTGGTGCAATTACCACTGCCGAAACATATCGAAGAAGAAGCCGTCATCAACGCGGTGATTCCCGAAAAAGATGTGGACGGTTTTCATGTCATCAACGCGGGTAAGTTAGCAACGGGGCAAGAAGGCCTCGTGCCTTGCACACCGCTGGGTTGTTCGATGTTACTCAAAGATGTGATGGGCGATTTATCAGGCAAACACGCCGTGGTTATTGGCCGCTCGAACATCGTTGGCAAGCCAATGGCGCAATTGTTGTTGAAAGAAAGCTGCACGGTGACCATCGCTCATTCGCGCACGGTGGATTTGCCTTCTATTCTCAAAATGGCGGATATTGTGGTTGCTGCCGTAGGTCGCCCGCTGATGATTAAAGGCGAGTGGCTGAAGCAAGGCGCCGTGGTAATTGATGTCGGCATTAACCGCATTCCCCCCCTTACATCCCCCCCGCAAGCGGGGGGGAAACAGGGGGGGCGTCTGGTCGGCGATGTCGATTTTGATTCATGTCAGGGCATTGCGGGTGCTATCACCCCCGTACCCGGTGGCGTAGGCCCGATGACCATCGCCTGCTTGCTAGAAAACACCTACCGCGCTTGCTTGGCAAGCATCTAGCTACCAAACAAAAATAGGCTTGCAGGTGAGTTTATTGCCGCCTGTAGTAGGGTTAGAGTTATATTGATTTGCGGCATCAAACTCATCTGCCCCGCCATAAGTGCAAGCAAGTGAGCTGGCATTTACGCTAGATTCCCAGTAATAGCCAAAGTTATCATCATAAGTAGAGACTAAAATTTTTCCACTATACGGTTTGCCATCATCAATTTTTAAATCAAGCGCATAGCCATCCGCACCTGACATATTAGGAAGATAAAAATAGCCCCGCGTAACATCCCCCGCTTTTCCTAAAAAGAATGCATTTTGAGTAACATCTATATTCGCTACATCGCTTAAATGACGTTCTAATTCTAGGGTTCCCGCACCCCAATATGCATCCCCCTTCTTTGCTTTAGGCATGTAGAGCGACTGATATGCCAAGTGATCCTGGAAGCGTCCCCAAAACACTTAATAAGCCAAACTTTGCTGCTTCTGTGTAACGCATATCACCAGGAACGGCATTATACTTGCCTTTGAATATATTCACCGCCGATGTGAATTTATCTTTTTGTGACAACAATGCACGCAGCTCAGCGGCCTTAATCATATCTTTTCCTGCGACGATGCCACCAACAATCAACCCAATAATAACCAGCACTATCGATAGTTCGATAAGCGTAAAACCAACATGTTTACGAGTTTTATTTT
>JAYTDB010000090.1:0-4047 GCA_043736135.1 Rickettsiales bacterium | reverse complement strand
CGTTTGTTCAATTTCTTGCCACTGAATAATCGCTCTGGCGTGCCTGTGCGTCCAACATCGGATCCAGCAGATCGTATCGAGATGTCGCTGAACACGCTGGTCCCAGAATCGGCAAATAAAGCGTACAACATGAAAGAATTGTTGGAGCGCATGGTGGATGAAGGCGATTTCTTTGAGATTCAGCCTGATTATGCAAAAAATATACTCATTGGTTTTGGTCGCATGGAAGGCCACACGGTGGGTTTCGTTGCCAATCAGCCGACCCATATGGCGGGCTGTCTGGATATTGATGCTTCACGCAAAGCTGCGCGTTTCATTCGTTTCTGCGATGCATTTTCAATTCCGCTTGTTACATTCGTGGACGTTCCAGGCTTTATGCCGGGTACGCACCAAGAGCATAACGGCGTGATTAAACACGGTGCAAAATTGCTCTATGCTTACGCTGAAGCGACCGTGCCTAAAATTACGGTGATTACTCGAAAAGCTTACGGCGGGGCGTATGACGTAATGAGCTCGAAGCATTTGCGTGGTGACGTGAATTATGCGTGGCCATCAGCGGAAATCGCGGTGATGGGGCCAAAAGGTGCTGTGGAAATCGTATTCCGTGGCAAATATGCTAACGAAGAAGAGCAGCAAAAACTCATCGATGATTATCGTGAAAAATTTGCTTCACCGTTTGTGGCAGCATCTCGCGGATTTATTGATGATATTGTGCGCCCGCAAAATACCCGTTGGCGCATCTGTTGCTCGCTGTCTATCTTGCGTTCTAAGCAGCTTACCAATCCGTGGAAAAAGCACGACAACTTGCCGCTTTAGGTTGCCGTCATCCTGTGGCATGTTTTTTTGCTTCGCAAAAATCGTGAGCACGGGATCTCCATCAATAATTCCGAGATCCTGCGCAGCCGCAGGCGGCTCGCAGGATGACTGATAAATTATATGAAAATATTTTTGCTGCTTTTGATTGTGGTGATGATTGCCATTGCCGTGACGCGCTGGCAGGGCGGTAAATATGCTGATTTTAAATTGACCGCTAAGACCGTTCAGGCGACGGTAACGTTGCGTGATGAGCGCGAAAATCGCCAGAATAATCGTCGTAAAGAAAAAAATATTGAATATCGTTTTTTATTGGCGGGGCGTGAATATACGGGGCATGACACGGTTGAGTATGATGATTTGTGGCAGCAGCTGTTGTTGGGCGACTCGATTTCGGTCTATTACGACCCTAAAAATCCTGCGCAGAATATTCCTGCGGCGTTGCTTGATAGACGGTTAAATATTGCCGAAAAAATTGACTGATAAACAACTAAACAAGTGCTTGTTTTTCCCCGCATCACACGCTAAATTTCTGAACTCTAAACTTTGAACGCTAGGTGCTAAAAATTATGTTTAAAAAAATTCTAATCGCAAACCGTGGTGAAATCGCTGTACGCATAATGCGTACCTGCAAAAAAATGGGTATTAAAACGGTTGCGGTTTATTCGGAAGCAGATACCAACGCGCTACATGTGCGCGAAGCGGATGAAGCTGTGTATATCGGTGCGTCACCTTCCGTTAAAAGCTATTTGAATATTGATAATATTTTGAGCGCGGTGGCGTCTAGCGGTGCAGAAGCGGTGCATCCGGGCTACGGGTTCTTATCTGAAAACTCTGAATTTGCCCGCAAATTAGAACAAGCTGGCGTGATGTTGATTGGCCCAAGCCCTGAAGCTGTGCGTAAAATGGGCGATAAAATTGAGTCGAAAAAAATTGCGATGGCGGCGGGCGTATCGACTGTTCCGGGTATGTTGGATGTGATTACCAGCGATGACGATGCAAAACGCATTGCCAAAGAGGTCGGCTTTCCTGTGATGATTAAAGCGGCGGCTGGCGGTGGCGGCAAAGGAATGCGTATCGCGCATAACGAAAAAGAATTATTGGATGGTTTCAAATACGCATCATCTGAAGCAGCATCAAGCTTTAAAGATAGCCGTGTGTTTATTGAGCGTTTTATTGAAAATCCACGCCATATTGAAATTCAGGTGCTGGCGGATAAACAAGGCACAACCTTGTGGTTGGGTGAGCGTGAGTGCTCGATTCAGCGTCGCCACCAAAAAGTGATTGAAGAAGCACCATCTGTGTTTTTGGATGATGCGACGCGCCAGAAAATGGGCGAACAAGCGGTGGCTCTGGCAAAAGCGGTGGGCTATTATTCAGCGGGTACCGTTGAGTTCATCATGGATCAGAATAAAAACTTTTTCTTCCTTGAGATGAATACGCGCCTGCAAGTGGAGCATCGCGTGACTGAATTAATCACGGGTATCGATTTGGTCGAGCAGATGATTCGTATCGCTTACGGCGAGAAACTCGCCTTCGGTCAGAAAGATGTTACATTTGAAGGCTGGGCAATGGAAGCGCGGATTTATGCGGAAGATCCTAAACGTGGGTTCTTACCATCAACAGGGCGTATTACGCGCTATCAAGAGCCGGTGAACATCGAGAATATCTTGATTGATACCGGCATCTATGAGGGCGGCGAAGTGAGCATGTTCTATGATCCGATGGTCGCAAAAGTATGCTCGTATGGCGATACGCGTGAGCAGGCGATTGCTACAATTAAGCAAGCCTTGTCTGCTTATATCATCGAAGGTATTTCGCACAATGCTAGCTTCTTGGAAGCAATTTTGGGGCATGAGCGTTTTGAGCGTGGCGATATTACGACAAACTTCATTGAACAAGAATATCCAGGTGGCTTTATTGGCGCAGAACTGACCAGCGAAATCACCAAAGTATTTTTGGGCGTTGCAACGACGATTTTCTTGCGTGACGCTGAGCGTGCTTCAAAAATCAGTGGTCAAACACCAGGACGTGAGCGCGCGATTGGTGCGCGTTGGGTTGTAAATGTGGACGGCGTGGATTACACGGTTTATGCGCGTCCTGACCAAGATGCGGGCTATTTTATTACACAAAATCGTAAGTTGATTTCTGTAAAATCAGCGTGGCGTTTGGGCAATCGTCTGTTCCAAGGCACGATTAACGGCGAACCAGCCAGCGTACAAATCAAGCATCTGCAAGAGGGCTATTTGCTCTCTTATAGTGGTGCCGATGTGACTGTGCGTGTGCGTACCCCTCGCGTAGCCGAGCTTGCACAATTTATGCCAGCACCGCGCGATAAAAATCGCAAAGACCAATTAAAAGCCCCAATCGCAGGCCTTGTTGTGAACCTCAAAGTGAGCGAGGGTGAGGTGGTCAAGCAAGGTCAGGAGTTGATTGTGATTGAAGCGATGAAAATGGAAAACGTGATTTACGCGGACCATGAAACCACCATCAAAAAAATCAATGTGGCGGCAAAAGAGTCGGTGCAAGTGGATCAGGTGTTGATTGAATTCGCGGCTTAACAGTGAGGATGCTTTGCCTTCTCAAGCAACAAGCAGAGCAGGCAAAGCGAAATGGCCTGATTAGAAGTTTTTTGTTGTTGCTGGCGGGAATATTTTGCATTTATACCAGTCAATTCCTGCTTCTTGCGGGGGACTCTGTTTTTGACTTGTCGAAAATTAGGAATATTATAGGGTTGTTTGGTGCCTTGCTAGTTGCTGCCGCCCCAGTATTTTACGCCTGTTGTTTTTTGCGGCGCAAGGGTGTCGATTGGTTCTCCATTGGTTTATTGGTGCTCGCGGCTATCGTTAGCCTGCATTATATTCATATCAGTAATAATGATGCCTATACGAATGATGTCGGTGGGCATTGGGCGCGGATTAATTTTGTTGTCGCTCATTGGCTTGATCCCTATGGTTACAATGGCTGGCAGGATCATCACCCCCCTGTTTATTATTATGTGGCTGGCGTATTTTTTTGGGCATCTAATCATCTCGGTAATATCGATGGCAAAACGGCAGTACGGTATCTTTCATGGCTATGTTATCTGGTATTTAATGTATTTAATTTGCTGACCTTGCGTCAAGTGAAGCTGCAGAAAATTTCCTATTTTGCCAGCGCATCACTACTTTTGCTATGGCCGGCTGGTTTCCACCTGGCGTCCAAAATTACGCCTGAAATTATGTACTATGTGTG
>JAYTDB010000089.1:0-3401 GCA_043736135.1 Rickettsiales bacterium | reverse complement strand
GGTACGCCCGCTTCCCCCGCAATAGCGCGAGCAAGCAACGTTTTACCGGTACCGGGAGGGCCAACCAGCAAACAGCCACGTGGAATTTTGCCGCCGAGGCGTTGATATTTTTGTGGGTCTTTCAGGAAATCGACCACTTCAACCAGCTCGTCTTTGGCTTCTTCGATGCCCGCTACATCTTCAAAAGTGATTTTCTCCGTTTTTTGCGTCAGCAGTTTTGCACGTGATTTGCCAAAGCCCATTGCGCCGCCGCCTTTGCCGCCGCCCTGCATTTGGCGCATGAAAAATACATACACACCAATCAGTAACAGAATGGGGAACCATGATAATAAAAGGCTCCAGATAGATTCGCCGTGCCCATCATCATTGGCAGCAGTGATTTTGACGTTGTGGCTGGAAAGCTTGCTAACCAAATCAGGATATTCTGGTGCCTCGGTAGAAAACACTGTCGCATCGTTCATGTGACCGACGATAACTGAGCCTTTGGTAGCGCCAGATTTAATAGTGACATCCGTCACTTGCCCTTGCTCAACGCGGGTGAGGAATTCTGAAAAAGCGAGCTTGCTACCGACGGGCTGCTGTTGGCTGGCTTGGAAGATGTTGAACATAGCAACAAGCATAAAGCCTGCAACCAACCATAAAATAAGATTTTTTCCGATTTGTGGCACGAGCGCTCCGAGTTAAAATGATGGTGTCGTATGAGTAGTGAAAAACTGTTCTTTTTCAAGCGGATTTATGCCTGAAACGCAAAGTTCGTCCACGTTATTATGTATATGGGGAATAGCAATGCATTCTTCAAGGGCAAAAACTGCAAGAAGTGTTGGCCAAACGCTTTTGGGAATCGTGGATTTTTCAAGGGCAGGGCGCAGATGTTTTGGTGGCGTGCCGAGTGCACCGATAGATAACATCTGATTTTCCTGCCCATTATAAGTAACAAGAAAGCGATCATCCCAATATTGCGTGCCCGCATGGAGTGATTGTCGTGATGCGATTTTTTGCTTTTCGCGTAATACTAGCCATCCACTTTTATCATGTAGCGGGGCGAATACGGTGCCATGTAATGTGTATTTTTTAGGTGCAGAAACATCTTTTAATGCGTCTGTCAGTCGGTGAATTTTTTCACTTCGGACGGGGGTATGGTTGCCACTAATTTGCTGGCAAATGGCATGCACCATTCGCCATTGCAGCTCTGGCGGTTGCGTAAGAAAGGCTGCTTTTTTTAACACACCATAGCCAGATGGTTCAATTTTGAAGCATAAGTTGAGTGACTCAACTAATCTATTTTTCAATTGTTTGCGAAAGTTATGCAGAGAGTTGCTTAACTGAATGACTTGCTGTTTTTGTGATTTTGACATGGTGGATAATTGTGCGCGCAGGGCATTTCGGCTGTAGCGTAAGGAGCTATTGCTGGGGTCGGTGAGGTAGGAGATGTTTTCCTTTTTCAACCATTCCAACAGCTCGTCTTTAAACCAACCAAGCAGGGGGCGATGCAACATCATGGCACTGCGAAATGACGCGGGCAGGATACCCGCAAGCCCCTCTAAATTACTTTTTTTGAGCAGTCGAAAAATCACCGTTTCAATTTGATCGTCAGCGTGATGGGCAGTGAATAAATGATGGATGTGATGTTGTAAACACCAACCCTGCATCAGCGCATAACGCGCATCACGGGCTTTCTCTGGCATGCCGCTATGGATGGTTTCATGTTGCCAGCAAAGAGTTTGATGAGGGACGCCGAGCACATCACACCACTGTTTTATCTGCTGTGCTTCTGCGCCTGATTCGCAGCGTAGCTGATGGTCAACGGTGAGCGCGGTAATCTGCGTGAAATAGCGTGAGGCGAGATGCAGCAATGCCATGCTATCAGGCCCGCCTGACACAGCAATCGCAATGGGGGTATCAGCAGCGAGTTGCCAATCGATGTGCCGATTATTCACAGCCAATGCGTTTATGTTCCGCTGCAGCTTTGGTTGCGCTGCCCGCTGACACGTCTTTATAGCGTGTCATCACTTGTGAAAGCACAATGCAGGCCTCTTTCTTCTTGCTATCGCGCGCAAGCGACATACCCAGCTTCAGCAAGTTATCAACGGCCTTGGGGCCTTTTGGCATTGATTCAAAACCTTGGCGGAAATTGTCAGTCGCTTTGTCAAACTGGTTGCGAATATAATGCGTTTCGCCGAGCCAGTAATAGGCGTTGCCCACCAGCGGATCTTTTGGATATTGTTTGATAAACGCATTAAAGCTTTGCGACGCTTCATCATATTGATTTTGATTGAGCAGGCGGAAGGCATAGTTGTAATGATCGCGCGCGTTTTCAAATTTTTGTGGTGCGGCTTCTGCAGCTGGTTTTTCATCCTCGCCAGCATCTTTTTTCACCGAAATTTCCATATTTTTATTCGGCGGAGTCAGTGGCTTTATTTCACCGTGAGCAGCGGTAGGTGCCGCAGCCAAAGCTGCTGGCGCTGAAGCAGGGGCGGCTTGAGCGCCTTGCTCTAGCGCTTGCAAGCGGAACTCTGCATCTTTTTTAAATAGCTCAAGCTGTTCGGATACACGGCGGGTTTCAAAATCTTTTTCTTCAATTTTCCCGCGCAGCGAGCGGATTTCTTCTTCTAGCCCAACGCTATTCGTGCCGCTCGATGTTGCCATGCCCGTTACATCATCCACTGCTGCGCTTGGCTCAGCTGCGCGGCGTGCTAGCTGGCGCTGTAATATCAGCACATCGCGTTCCAGCTGGTCAATGCGCTCTTGATCCGCTTGTGCAAAGCTTGCAGTCGGATGGCTGATGGTGAGGATAACAAGGATGAGAAGAATGATGCGCATATATGTATGTATAGGGTTGGCGGTTGATATCGTCTGAAGCATAGCCAAAAAAAAGCACCCTGCAACTATTCTTACAGGGTGCTTTTAGTTTAATCGAAGTTAGGAACTATTGGTTGCTAACAACTGTAACGGCGCGGCGATTTTGTGCCCAAGAAGCATCATCCGAACCTACAACAGCTGGACGTTCTTTGCCGTAGCTGATTGTTGAAACGCGGCTAGAAGCAACGCCTTTGCTGGTCAAGAAACGTTTAGTTACTGACGCACGACGTTCGCCAAGCGCGATGTTGAATTCACGAGTACCGCGTTCATCCGCGTGACCTTCAACAGTTACGTTGATTGAGCTATATTGCTTCAACCAAGCAACTTGTTTAGTCAAAGTTGCTTCGCCTTCTGAAGTAAGAGCAGAGCTGTTGTAATCGAAAAATACGCGGTCACCAACATTTTGTGACAAGTCGCTTTGTGTACCAGGAGTAGCTGAACCGCTACCATCAGCGCCGCCTGAACCGTTCATTGCATCGCAAGCAGTGAGTAAGAAAACAGCAGAAACAACTGCCAAAGTTTTAGAGATAAAGCGCATAGTA
>JAYTDB010000088.1:0-3893 GCA_043736135.1 Rickettsiales bacterium | reverse complement strand
TCTTGAAACACCTTGTAGCAATAAGAAGGTTTGAGCGCCGGATAGACAGGCTCAGGTAGCGGCGTCAGCCACCACTCACGCATTTTCATCGCCGTTTTCTTGGTTTGATCGCGCACATTATTGAGCACGCGCATGCTATGCTTCTCCGCATTGTTCTGTGCGGTTTGTGCATCTTCTTTCACTTGCGCTTTTATCGCCTCTTTATCCGCCTCGTTAGTTTCACAGGCAGCAAGCAGCGACAAGGCAATGATTATACTCGACATTTTTTTCATAGATGACTCCACCACTAACCATTGCAATCTTTGTGCCAATCTTTGTGCCAATCTTTGTGCCAATCTTTGTGCCAATCTTTATGCCAATCTTTATGCCAAGTTTTTTGCCAAAGCCTGCAACCCCACCCTATAATTCGGATAGTAAAGCTTAATACCTAAGGTTTCTTTAATGCGCTTGTTACTCACGCGCCGATTTGCCGCGTAGAATTCCTTACCCATCACAGAAAGCATTGCCTCCTCAAATGGCACCAACGGTGGAGGCTCCACACCTAATAACTCACAGCCATATTTTACCACCTCATGCGCAGGTGCCGCCTCATCATCACATATATTATACACCGTTCCAGGCTGCGGATCATGCATAGAGGCAAACACCGTTTGCGCGATATCATCCACATGAATACGCGAAAACACTTGTCCCGCTTTTTCAATGCGCCGCGCATCGCCGTTTTTAATATCCACCAATGCGTTACGATGTGCCCCATAAATACCTGCCAAGCGAAACACATGACCGCTACGCGCAAGCCAACCATTTTCTGCTGCCACGCGCCTTTTTAGGCGGTCATTAGTTGGGCGAAGTTCCGATTGTTCATCAACCCATTCGCCCTGATAGTCACCGTAAACACCCGTCGTCGATAAATATCCCAGCCATTTATTTTTTGTATCACTAGGCAACCATTGCAGCGGGTCAATATCTTCTGCGGCTGGCACTGAGCAAAGTATATGCGTAATCGCATCATCCCGCAGATGGGTATGTAATTTTACATGCAAATGCGCGGAATCCGCCCGTGGGTAGACCATCGCCTCAATGCATTGCTGCTTGAGCATATGTGCTTTTTCCGCGCTGCGCACCGTGCCCGATACACGAAAACCTTTGCTAATTGCAAGCTTCGCGATCGCAAGTGACGAGTAGCCAATGCCAAAGATAAAGAGTTGTGGTTGCACTTATCCCACCAACGGCGGAATCATTTGCAAGGCATTGTTGCCAACTTTATGCAACTCCCAATTATCTTTGATTATCTTTTGATTAAGCATTGCCCATTCAATAGCGAGTGAGGCAACACGCGGTGGCAAACTACCAGAATACATAGAAAACCTCTCTGCATCAATCACCGCATTATGCTCGTTGTAGCTCACATGAAAATGCGGGCCCGTATTTAAATCCTGACAAAAATAAATATTCATTCCTAAAAATCGTGTAAGTTCTTTCATAATGCATCGTTATGATAATTTTTGTTTTAACAAATCATTCACCATCACAGGATTCGCTTTGCCGCCGCTTGCCTTTAGCACCTGCCCAACGAAGAAACCAAACAGCTTATCGCGACCGCTGCGGTACTCAGCAACCTTGTCTGGATTTGCCGCAATCACATCGTCAACCATCTTTTCAATCGCACCCGAATCACTTACTTGCTTCAGACCTTCAGCTTCGACAATTTCACCCGCACTTTTGCCGGTTTCAAACATTTTATCGAGCACGTCTTTGGCAATTTTTCCGCTAATCGTATTATCAACAATCAGGTCAATCAATTCACCTAATTGTTGGGCGCTGATAGGTGAATCCAAAAATTCAGTGCCCGCTTTGTTCAAACGACCAAACAGCTCACCCGTCATCCAGTTAGACGCTAACTTTGCATCACGGCCACTTGCTAGGCTTTCAAAATAATCGGTATTTTCTTTTTCAGCAACGATTACGCTTGCATCATAGGCAGATAAACCCATCGCCATATAGCGTTCTTTTTTCTGGTCAGGAAGTTCTGGCAGCGTACGCAAAATTTCATCGACATAGCTTTGCGTGAATTCCAGCGGCAATAAATCAGGGTCAGGAAAATAGCGATAATCATGCGCATCTTCTTTGGTACGCATAGTACGGGTTTCATTTTTGGTTGAATCAAACAAGCGTGTTTCTTGACGAATGGTGCCGCCTGATTCCAAAATTTCCACTTGGCGCATTGCCTCAAACTCAATGGCTTTATGTAAAAAGCGCATTGAATTGACGTTTTTGATTTCGCAGCGCGTACCCAAATCAGCACCGACTTTACGCACGGATACGTTCGCATCTGCACGCATGTTGCCTTTTTCCATATCGCCATCGCATGAGCCAATATAACGCACGATGCTGCGAATCTTTTTAACGTACGCAACCGCTTCATCTGCCGAGCGCATATCAGGTTCAGAGACGATCTCCATCAGCGCAACGCCCGCACGATTCAAATCGATATAGGTGAATTTAGGGTTATATTCATGCAAGCTTTTACCCGCATCTTGCTCAATATGGATACGCGTTACACCGACTTTTTTTACCACACCACCGGGCATATCCAACGTCACTTCGCCCTTACCGACAATCGGGTCAAGGAATTGCGAAATCTGATAGCCTTGCGGCAAATCAGGATAGAAATAATTCTTACGGTCAAACACCGATTTCAGATTGATTTGTGCGTTAATCGCAAGCCCAGTACGAATCGCCTGCTCAATCGCTTTTTCATTAATCACGGGCAGCATCCCCGGCATGCCCGCATCCACGAATGCAACATTCTGGTTTGGCTCCGCGCCAAAAATAGTCGATGCGCCAGAGAATAATTTTGAATAGGTGTTGATTTGCGCGTGAATTTCAAGCCCAATCACAATCTCCCAATCACCCGTGTTTCCTTTGATGTATTGGCTCATGCTGCAACTCCTTGCGGCTTCGCGGTAAAGCCGATGGCTTGTTCCAACGTATAAGCCACATTCAATAATTCTTCTTCGGCGAATGCCTTGCCAATCAATTGCAGACCCAGCGGCAAGCCGTCTTTATTGATGCCACCTGGAATCGAAATACCCGGCAAACCCGCAAGTGACGTTGGCACCGTGAACACGTCGTTGAGATACATCTCCACCGGATTTTCGGGTTTATAATCAAAACCAAACGGCGCGCTTGGCGCAGTCGGTGTCAAAATGCAATCCACCTTTTCAAAGGCTTTGCGGAAATCTTCGGCAATCAACGTGCGAACCGCGCGCGCTTTTTTGTAATACGCATCGTAATAACCCGCCGAAAGCACATATGTTCCAATCATGATACGGCGTTTTACTTCTGCGCCAAAACCAGCGGCGCGTGTCAGCTCATACATATCATCCAACGTGCCTTTTTCAGGGGTTACGCGCAGGCCATATTTCACACCATCATAACGCGCGAGGTTGGAAGAACATTCCGCAGGCGCAATGATATAATAGGTCGCCAGCGCATATTTCGTATGCGGCAATGAGATGTCAATAATCTCCGCCCCCGCATCGCGCAGCAGCTGCGCACCCTTGTCCCACATTGCGCCTATTTCTGGGTTAATACCATCAGGGCGATATTCTTTTGGAATACCAATTTTTTTGCCTTTGATATTACCCGTCAGTGCTTTTTCAAAATCAGGTACTGCCAAATTCGCCGAGGTCGAATCCTTCGCATCATAGCCACACATTACGTTCAGCATAATAGCGGAATCGCGCACCGTGCGCGTAATAGGCCCCGCTTGGTCAAGCGAGCTGGCAAACGCCACAACACCGAAGCGCGAGCAGCGACCATAAGTCGGTTTGATGCCAACGATGCCGCAGAACGAAGCAGGTTGACGTATCGAACCGCCCGTGTCGGTA
>JAYTDB010000087.1:0-2968 GCA_043736135.1 Rickettsiales bacterium | reverse complement strand
TGATTGCTGAAGCCGTTGCCGTAATGGAATTCGGTGGAAGCTCTGAGGACATCGCCCGCACCTGCCACGCACATCCAACGCTGAATGAGGCGCTGAAAGAAGCTGGCCTTGCCGTGCTCGGCCGCGCTATACATATCTGATGATTAAAGTTGTATTATTCCTTCTGAAATTTGCGTTTCTCGCCGTGCTATATTATATCGCGCTTTATCGTTATGCACCGAGCGATGTTACGCAGGGTGATTGGCTGTCGAAGATAAGTTTGCTGCTATTATTCGCACGGATTTTTGGTCTTTTATTCCTTTATCGGATGATAAAATTCATTTTCTTTTCCAAGGGGAAACCGTTTTTTATCCGTATTCTATCAGCGCTATTTGCACTGCCATTTTATGCACTTATTTCACTCCTCATCATTCTTGGCATGAACGGCTATAAAGACGACAAAACCAGCACCATTAGCTGGCAGACGAACTTGATGTATTTCAAGAATTTCAAACTCGCTTGCATCGCGGCGGGAATCGACAACTCACAAATCCGCGAAAAAAACTATACACCACAAATTATTTTTATCCCGGGACAGCTTTGCGATACGCTGGCAAAAGATACCATATCCAACGAAACTCTCACTCCCTATTCGCTCGAAATTAGCGCGGGTGGACTTTCCATTCCTTACGTTATCGCCATAGAAAAATTGTAATATGCTAATTACTATTTTAATGCCCTGCCTAAATGAAGAAAAAACCGTTGGAAAATGCGTGACGCTGGCGCTCTCAACCCTTCAGAATTTGAGCATTACAGGCGAAGTATTAATCGCCGATAATGGTAGCACGGACAAATCCGTAATGTTGGCCGAAGCAGCAGGCGCACGTGTTATCATTATCCCCGAAAAAGGATATGGCGCAGCACTGCGCGGGGGAATCAACGCTGCCAAAGGTGAATTCACCATTATGGCGGATTGTGATTTATCCTATGATTTTGGGCAAACTAACATCACAAATTTTTTACGCGAATTACAAAACGGTTCCGATTTTGTGATGGGTAACCGCTTCAAAGGCGGCATTGAAAAACAGGCCATGCCGTTTTTACACCGCCTTGCAACGCCCTGCATGACACTGGTTTTAAATGTGTTATATAAAACAGCTATTGGTGATGTTCATTGCGGCATGCGTGGATTCAACACCCAAAAAATGCGCGCTCTTCCCTTCATCAGCACAGGCATGGAATTTGCCAGCGAGATGATTATTCGCGCCAAACGCGCCAATTTAATTATCACGGAAATTCCTACGCCACTCGCATTAGATGGCCGTGGCCATGCCCCTCATATGCGGAGCTTCCGCGATGGCTGGCGGCATGTTTGCATTTGGGCAAAACTATTCATCAAATCATAAGCCTTTGTAAAACAATTATAGTTGTTTGAGAAAGGAATACCCCAAGGAAGGCAAAGCGATGTGTATAATACATACATGAGCCGAAGCCTGACGATGGGGAAACCTTAAATCGAACAACTATTATACTCCGCCCCTTGAAAGTTAGTACTTTTAGGCCTATAATGTCTGCCCGGAGGGTTGATTTTATATGAAATTTACACCATCACATCGCTACTCGATTAAGGCTCAGAGCAAAGCCATTGCGCTGCCCGCGACCATCACATCAGAAGATGGGCTACGTCGCTATTTGCAAGAAATCGCTCGCATTCCAATGCTCGAGCCAAAAGAAGAATATGACCTCGCCAAACGCTGGAAGGATCATGGCGACGTTGAAGCTGCGCATCGTTTGGTAACCAGCCATTTGCGCCTCGTTGCTAAAATCGCATTCAAATTTAAAAGCTACGGCCTGCCTGTTGGTGAGCTGATTGCTGAAGGCAATATCGGTATGATGCAAGCCGTCAAACGCTTCGAGCCTGATAAAGGTTTCCGCCTATCAACCTATGCAATTTGGTGGATTAAGGCTGCCATTCAAGAATATATTTTACGCAGCTGGTCGATGGTAAAAGTTGGTAGCAGTGCCGTACAAAAACGCCTGTTCTTTAATTTGCAGAAAATGAAAAAGAAAATAGGCGCACAGAATGAGCGCGGATTATCCAAAGAACACGCCACTGAAATCGCCCGACTGCTTGATGTGAATGAACAAGATGTACTTGATATGGATATGCGCATGTCGGGGCAGGACGTCTATTTAAACTCGACCATGTCGGCTGATGGCGATGAAGAGAAAATGGATTTTCTGGTGGATAGCTCTGAATCGCATGAAACTATTCTCGGCGAACGTCAGGAGATGGGGCAGAAACAATCACTGCTCAAACGTGCACTGGCTAAGCTTAATGCGCGTGAACGTGACATTATTCTACGCCGCCGCTTAAAAGACGAGCCGGATACGCTGGAAGATTTAAGCCAAAGCTACAATATCTCACGTGAACGCGTGCGCCAGATTGAAGTAAAAGCGTTTGAAAAACTGCAAAAAGAAATGGTGGGCGAACCATCCGCATCATGATATCAGCCCTCAAAAAAATCTTCTCTCCACAACCTTACCAACAAGAAGCGCACCAGCTTTATGTGACGCTGGTTGAACAAGCGCGTGCGCCACTATTTTACAGCGAATATGAAGTGCCTGATACGATTGATGGCCGCTTTGATATGATTGTGCTGCATGTGTGTTTATTGTGCAAACGCCTGCGCGACATTGATACCGATGCCAGCATCGAACTATCCCGCGCACTGATGGAAACGTTTTTTGCCGATATGGACAGGTCTTTGCGTGAAATGGGCTCGACAGATACGGGTGTTGGCAAGCGTATCAAAAAAATGTCGCAGGCCTATTTCGGAAGGCTGCAAGCCTATGATGATGCATGGGGAAATACTGCGGCTTTAAAAGAGGCACTCAAACGCAATCTTTACCGCAATGCCGAGGTGAATGAATCCTCGCTCGATGCGCTTACCAGCTACACCATCCACCGTACGGAACAATTCGGAAC
>JAYTDB010000086.1:0-5795 GCA_043736135.1 Rickettsiales bacterium | reverse complement strand
CATCAGCAACGAAACATCGTTTGTTACGGCGCGTAATGCGGCAAAGCTAGAAGGGATTCCCGTGGGAATTTCATCGGGTGCGACTATTGCGGCGGCACTTGAAGTGGCAGCACGCCCAGAGATGAAAGGCAAGACCATCGTAGTGATTGCCGCATCGTGTGCAGAGCGTTATATCACGACGGATTTATTCGCGGAGTAATGTAAATCCCCGCGTAGGCGGGGATCCAAACAGTTGGATTCCAGCTTTCGCTGGAATGACAATTATTTCTCCAGTCGCAAGCTGCCGAATAGCCCTTGTGTTTCGTCTTTTGGCCCTGCCGAGAAGTACAGCGCGTTGCTATCGCCTAGGCTTGCGCCATTGCCAAAGATGAGTCCCCAGATTTTGTCGATGACGACGGGTTTGTCTTTGGTGTTGCGCACATAATCGGTGAATTGGCGCGAACGTGTGTCAAATGCGGCAATGGTACCATCACCAAAATTGGCGACCAATAATTGTCCTGAGAGCGCACCAAAATTATCGGGTGCTACGGCCAGTCCCCAAGGTGCTGAAAGCTTCCCGCCATCGTTCCACACGGCGATGAGTTTTCCGTCTTCGTCGAATTCCGCGAGCCTTCCATAGCCTGCTTTGCTGGTGTCTTCTTCGCCGACGAATAATTCACCTTCTTTACATGCCTTGGCTTTGATTTCTGCTTTCGGGCAGGCTTGTGTTTTGGCATAGGTCACGAAGATGTGCGAGTCACCGCCGAGTGTGAGTTGTTGGATGTTGAAGGGGGCATATTCACCCGCATCTACTTTGCCATTTTTATTGTCATCAAATGGCGTATCAAACCTGATATCGGCGGGCTTGAAATTTTTGTCATAGACTTTGATGGAAGGCGCATCGCCGAAATCCGCAGCATAGAGGCGGTTATAT
Organism: Rickettsiales bacterium; assembly: GCA_043736135.1. Classification (GTDB taxonomy): domain Bacteria; phylum Pseudomonadota; class Alphaproteobacteria; order Rickettsiales; family SXRF01; genus JAYTDB01. The sequence continues at coordinate 4,882 of JAYTDB010000086.1, read as the reverse complement.
TTTTCAGAGATAGCCAGCCCGAAGAACTGCACACCGTCTTTTGATTCGTCAATCACGGCGAGTGCATCCGCTGGGCGGTCGAACGTACCGTCATCTTTTTTGCGTTCAGTCCATGCGGAAAGTATGCCGCCATCGCTCGCGAACATAAATTTTGCGGGTGCGGTAATATCGTCAACGCCTGTCATTTTTTGTGTAATGACAAAACTTTCTTTGCTGCCTGAAAATACTGTGCCCGTTGCGAATTTGTCATCGCCACCTACAGGTAATTTCACATGGCTGACATCATCTATGTGTAGTGTTTGCAATTTAGCATCGGCAGAAGCCTTTACATCGCCGATAAATTCAAAGCTTACATCCTTACCTGTAATCCAGAAATGTCCGCCAGCACCCGCAGGACGAATGGCAATGCCCCATGCATTGATGAGTTTGGTGTCGGTGATTTCTGCCTTATAGCTTTTTTTATTGGCAACCAAGTTGGTTTGCACAAAGCGATTGCTCGCTGCATAGGCGGTGTTGGAGAGTAATGTGGTGGCGAGCAGGGCAAGGGCAATTTTTTTCATAATAAGCTCCAAACAATGAATAGGGATGTCTCTTGTTATTGCAACTCATTCGCAATTGCAAGAAGAAAATTGAAGACCGATAACCGAAAAGACTCACTATCTAGCCGTTTCCCCACATCATTCCTGTAAAATCTTCTTCTTTTTGGTTATCGGTCATCGGCACTCTTTTATCATTCATCTTTTTCATCATTCCTCACTTTCCCTCTTCCGTGACGGTATTTTTGCGTGCACAGTAAAAAAATGAGCCAATTAACTGACGAAGAGCTGCGCCGCTATGCGCGTCATACGGTATTGCCCGAAATAGGAAAAATAGGGCAAGAAAAATTGCGTGCGTCCTCTGCGTTGATTGTTGGCGCGGGTGGTTTGGGTGCGGCGAGCAGTGCGGCACTGGTTGCGGCGGGCATTGGGCGCATCGGCATCGTCGAGCCAGACCGCGTGGAGCTGTCGAATTTGCAGCGGCAAACCTTGTATGAAACCGCCGATATTGGTCAATATAAAGCCACTGCTGCCGAAGCGCGGCTGTCAGAACTAAATCCGGATTGTGTGATTGAAACACACCTCACCAAGCTGGATGAAAGCAATGCTGATGCACTGATTGCAAATTACGACATTATTATTGATGGTACGGATAATTACGCGGCACGATTTGTGCTGAATGATGCCTGCATGCGCGTCAAAAAAACATGGATACATGCGGCGATGGTTGGGTTCGATGCGCAAATCACCAGCTTTAGTGCGAATGGCGCGTGCTATCGTTGCTTGGTGCCTGAGTTGCCTGAGCGCGAACGTTCATGCGCGATGGAAGGTATTTTTGGGCCGATGGCACCAGTGGTGGGCGGTTTGCAAGCCGCCGAAGCCATCAAACAATTGCTCGGTATAGGCGCGCTTTCTGGCAGCTTGCTCATTTTCAATTTACAAGAGATGGATTTCCGCAAAGCAAGACTAATCCGTGATAAGGCGTGCTTATTTCATGCCTAACATCTTGTCATCATTGTTGCTTCGGTTTATAGCTTAGCTATGCATATTTTACTCATTTTTTCATCTTTCATCCTGTCATCCTTCATCGCCTTGTCAGCGCAAGCGGTGAACCCATCGGGTTTGCCGATTCCACGTTTTGTATCACTCAAGGCTGCGGAAACAAATTTGCGTACAGGCCCAGGGACGCGTTATCCAATTCAGTGGGTGCTTAAGCGCGAAGATATGCCAGTTGAAGTGGTGGATGAATTTGATTTATGGCGCAAAGTGCGCGCCGATGATGGCACAAACGGCTGGGTGCATCACACCATGCTTTCGGGCAAGCGTCATGTGATGGTGATTGGCAAAGAACCACAGACTTTTTACATCGATTCAAAACGTGATTCCAAACCATTGTTTAAAGCAGAACCGCATGTGATTGCCCCTGTGCGCGAGTGTGAGCTGGATTGGTGTCGCGTGCAAATTTCAGGCAAAAAAGCTTGGATTGAAAAGAAAAATCTGTGGGGCGTGTATCCGGAAGATATTTTTGATTAGTTTTGGTCATCCTGCGGCGAGCCGAAGGCGAAGAGCGCAGGATCTGGTTATTATATGCTGAGATCCTGCGCAGTCGCTTACGCGTCTCGCAGGATGACGAGCTCTAACCATCGGAGCTCACTTTGTTCCAACTGTTCCTGCGCCTCTACCAAACGGTAGCTCGCTGAGTCAAACGCTTTAGCGTCACGCGTATATAAATCGGCATCGGATAATACTAATTTCAAAACACCGATTTCTTTTTCCAGTGCGGCAATTCTATCAGGTAATTTTTCCAGCTCATGTTGCAATTTGAAAGTCATCTTGCTGTTGGCTTTTGGTGCGATTGAAGGGGCAGGAGCGGTTTCTTTCACCAGTTTTTTGACGATTGGTTTTTTGGCGGCGATGTAATCTGAATAACCACCTAAGTGGCTTTCCACCAGCGCATCACCTTCAAAGGCGAGCACTTCGGTCACCGCATTATCGAGAAAATCACGATCATGGCTGACGAGAATCAGCGTACCTTTATAATCAGCCAAAATCTCTTGCAACATGTCGAGCGTGTCCATGTCGAGGTCATTGGTCGGCTCATCTAAAATAAGCACGTTGCCTGGATGGGCGAGAACCTTGGCAAGCATCAGGCGGTTTTGTTGCCCACCCGAAAGCGTGCTCACGCGGTCGCGGGCGATTCTGGCATCAAAAAGAAAGTTTTTCAAATAGCCGCAAACGTGAATCGGTTTTGGATCTTCTGGGTCACCCAAGAGTACATAATCACCGCCCGTCGGACACAGCGTATCCCATAGGGTTTTGTCAGGGTTCAGCTCAACACGATTCTGATCGAAATAGGCAATCGCGATGGTTTTTCCGCGAAATACGCGACCTTCTTCGGGCTCAATTTCGCCCATCAATAATTTGATGAAAGTGGATTTACCTGAACCATTTTTTCCTAAAATACCAATGCGGTCGCCGCGGGTGATGCGGTAGGTGAAATCATTTAAGATGGGGATTTTTTTGCCCTCGCGCGAGAAGCTTTTGGTGACGCCGCGAAACTCTGCAACAATTTTTGACGCTTGCGTGGTGGTGAGCGGATCAAGCTCAATGCGCGAGGTCATTTTCTTGTGGCTTGCCTTATCCACCTTCAGTTTGGCGCGCAATCTATCCAGCTCGCGCAATCGGCGTTGGTTGCGTTTGCGGCGACCCGAAACACCGCCTTGCGTCCAATCAATTTCGGCTTCAAATTTCTTGTGCATGTTGTGAATTTCACGCGCCTCTTGCTGCAAAATCGTATCCGCCCACGCGTCAAATTCGCGGTAGCCTTTCGGGCAGGTACGGATTTGCCCGCGATCAATCCATAGCACTTTGCGCGAAATATTGCCTAAAAATGTGCGGTCATGGCTGACGCAGAGCACAGCGGATTTGCTGGCGTTGATGTATTTTTCCAGCCATTCAATCGCCGTTAAATCGAGATGGTTGGTAGGCTCATCAAGAATGAGTAAATCCGGCTCGCAAATAAGCGCGCGGGCGAGTGCGGCGCGCCTAAGCTGCCCACCCGAGAGTGTGCCCATTGTTGCATTTTCATCTAAACCGAGCGGTTCAATCACTTGGTCGGCGAGGTGGTGTTTATCGGCATCTTCTTCGCCTACTTTGAGGCCCGCCAGCACGAATTCTTTGACTTTTTGTGTGGGCAGATGATCGATAGTTTGCGCCAGATAGCCGATGGACAGATTCGGCATGGAAAAACGCTTGCCGCCATCCAAATCTAAATCATTCATAATCAGTCGCATCAATGTTGTTTTGCCAACGCCGTTTTTGCCGACCAGACAAATTTTTTCGCCCTCGCAGATATGCATCCCCACGCCCTCAAAGATTGGCTTTCCGCCGTAGGTGAGGGTGGCATTTTCTAAACTAATGAGAACGCGTTCAGCCATTAGGTGAGGCGTGCAAGCACTTTATCGCGGCCGATTAGCGGCAATATTTTCTTCAGCTCGGGGCCATGTTCCAAGCCAGTCAGCGCTTTGCGCAGAGGCATGAACAGCTCTTTGCCTTTGCGCTGCGTCGTCGGTTTAATGGCTGCAAGCCACACATCCCACGTGCTTTCATCCCACGGCTCTGCGGGCAGTAAAGGAACGGTATTTGCCAAGAAGGTTTTTTCGTCCGTTATCAAATCCGAGGTGATGCTATCATGAATAATATCCCACCATTGTTTCGCTTCCGAAATGGATTTCAAATTCGCGCGAATGGAATTCCAGAACGCTTCATCGGCGTAAGGCAACTGTGCGGATACGGCAGAGAAGGGCAGGTTATGCAGCAATTTTTCATTGAGTTTTTCCAGCTCTGCCACATCGTAATTCGCAGGCGAGCGGCTGAATTTAGAAAAATCGAAGGTGGCAATCAGCGCATCCAAATTATCCAGCGCTTCAACGGAATCTGATGTGCCCATCCGCCCGAGCATGGCGTTAATCGCCATCGGCAAAATACCCGCTTCGCGCATCCCGCGAATGTCGTTGCCGCCAAGGCGTTTGGACAATTCACCCTCTTTGGTTTTGAGCAGCGCCATATGTGCAAATTGAGGCACGTTAAAGCCCATCGCTTTGTAGATTTGCACCTGTACGGCGGTGTTGGACACATGGTCTTCACCGCGAATCACGTGGGTAATCGCATAGTCACCATCATCCACCACCGAAGCCAGCGTATAAAGCGGCACGCCATCTTCGCGGATGAGCACGGGGTCGCTCATGTTAGTCGCTTTGAATTGCGTTTCGCCGCGAATCAAATCATCCCAAATAATCGCATCATCATTGAGCAAAAAACGCCAATGCGGTTTTTTACCGTCGTTG
>JAYTDB010000085.1:0-4436 GCA_043736135.1 Rickettsiales bacterium | reverse complement strand
GGTTATACTCTATACGGTGTATCATTTTAGGAACGCTACTAAATATTGTTGCATAAAAGAATTTTGGGGGATAAAAAATGGCATATCAATCAAGCAGGGATCGCATTATGGCAAAAGTTATCACAATTGCACAACAAAAAGGTGGAGCAGGCAAAACAACGGTTGCAGCACACATTGCAGTTGCCCTCGCGCAAAAAGGAAATCGCGTCGCTGTTTTGGATATTGATCCGCAAGGCAGCCTCACCCATTGGCACTCCATCCGCGAGAAAAAATATGGCGAAGGCTACACGGGTTTGACATTCGCATCGGTATCTGGCTGGCGTGTGAGCAGCGAAGTATCGCGCTTAAAAAAATCCGTTGATTTCATCATCATCGATAGCCCACCACATACCGAAACCGAAGCACGCACGGCGATTCGCGCAGCCGATGTGATTTTAATTCCTGTTCAACCAAGCCCGACTGATTTATGGGCAACCAAGCCGACGCTTGAAATTGCCAAAGCAGAACGCGTGCCAGTAAAAGTGATTCTCAACCGCGTAAGCGCTAATTCGCGTATGGCGGCAACTATCGCTGCTGAATTGCCAGAATTGTGCGAAACTACTTTAGGCAACCGCGTGTTGTTTGCTTCCTCGCTGATGGAGGGTCGCGCAGCAACCGAAGTTGACCCGAACAGCACCGCCGCCAAAGAAATCAAAGCGCTGGTCAAAGAAGTGCTGAAGATGTTCAAAAGCGAAGAAGAAGAAATTGAAGAAGCGGCACCAAAATCGTCTAAAAAAAGACAATTAGAAAACGCATAAGCTTTCTTCACCTCTCCCGCGCGCGGGAGAGGGCAACGAGACTTGGAAGTTGTACTTTCACAACATCCTTAGTCGAGTGGGGGAGGGCAGTTTCCCCCTCCAGATTTTCTAAGCTCACTTCGTTCGCTACCAAAATCTTCCTCCCCCGCAAGCGGGAGAGGTGAAACACCAAACCTAATAAAGCCCACCGCCATTTTGCGGAGGTGGGGCGGTATCTTGTGGCGCTGTTGGTGCCGCCTGAAGCTGGAATAATTTTGCGCGGTCAATCACGATTGGCGTCTCGGTGGGTTGCGCTGCCAACGCATCTGGGTCAATCGCTGTCGCAGTGCCATCAGCGGGCAATACGGGCTTTTGCCACGGCAAGGAAGGAGCTTCCTCAGGCTCGAAATCCGTGCTCAAATTATTCAGCGCATCCAGCACTGCTTTGGATGTTTTACCCGGAATATAAATCGGCCCGCCCGATACAAATGCCTCGTTAATCGTTTTGCCAACCTGTTCACCTGGCTCAAGCATCGACACTGGCCAGCCTGATTTCATATCCGTTTTGACAAATTTAATGCCGCGCGGCACGCGGAATGGAATATTCGGCTCATCTTTGAGTGCTGTTTTCATGAAATCGATAAAGGCAGGAAGCGCTGCCGATGCGCCTGTCTCCTTGGCGCCGAGCGTGCGCGGTTTATCAAAACCCACATACACACCCGCCACCAAATCAGGTGAGAAACCGACAAACCATGTATCGCGGCTTTCATTTGTCGTGCCCGTTTTTCCACCAACGGTCTTGCCAATTTCTTTTGCTCTTGCACCGGTACCGCGTATCGTCACACCCTCTAACATCGAGGTGATTTGGTAAGCGATGCGCGGATCAATCACCTGTTCACGATCATCATCCAATTTTGGCGGCGCAATAATCGGTGACATCGTCTCGCCAATTTCAACAGCGCAATCTGGGCAACGACGATTATCACGACGGTAAATAGTCACACCATTTCGGTCATCAATCCGCTCAATCAGCGCAGGCTTAATTTGTTTTCCGCCATTGACGATCATCCCGTAAGCGTTGGCAAGCTTGAGTAATGTTGTCTCGCCCGTACCGAGTACAATCGAAAAATTCCGCTGCGGATTCTCATAAATACCTAAGCGTTTTCCCATCTCCAAGCAGCTATCAATACCAATTTGCTGCGCGAGACGCACCGTCATCGTATTACGCGATTTTTCTAACCCCGTGCGCAAGGTAGTTGGCCCCAAATAATCATCATGGTAATTTTGCGGTTTCCATGTCGGCATCCCCACCCCTTGGCTCATCTCCACCGGCGCATCGAGCACGAGGGACGCAGGCGTAAAACCGCTCTCCATCGCCGCCATATATACGAACGGTTTGAACGCCGAACCCGGTTGCCGTTTCGCCTGCGTCACACGATTAAACTCGGTCACGCCAGCGCTATAGCCACCGCTCATCGCAAGCACCCTACCCGTATGCGGATCCAGCACCACCATCGCCCCATTCACTTCAGGAATTTGCATCAGCTCATAGGTTTTCTTTATCGCTTCACCAAATGGCTGCACAATCACAATATCGCCTATTTTCAGCGTATCCGCAGGTTTTTTTGCACCTGTCCAGCTCATTTGTGCTAGCGGAATTGTACCCACCATTTCATCGGCAAATTGCAAATCCACATCCTTCGCATCCAGTGATTTTACCCGCGCCAATTTTTGCCCATCAAGCAATTGAGCGCCATGTTTTTTCAGCTGTTCGTCAATTACTGCTTTTAGCTGGTTTGCATCGGTCAATTTTGCGAGCGCCCCGCGCCAGCCATGCCTGCGATCATAATCAATCAGCGTCTTTTGCAGCGCGGCATCCGCGAGTTTTTGATAGGCTGGATTCACGGTAGTTTTCACCACCAAACCGCCTTCATACAGCACCGAATCGCCATACATGCTTGCCAGCGTCCGGCGCACTTCTTCGGCAAAGAAATCTGCTTTTACCACCTCGTCTGGGTCACGGTTTTTTAAAATAATCGGCTGCGCCTTCGCATGCTCCGCCTCTTGAAAACTGATATGCCCATCTTCAAGCATCCGCGAAATCACCCAGTTGCGCCGCTCCAGCGCTGCATCATAGCTGCGTTTTGGATTATATAAGCTTGGGGCTTTCGGTTGCGCGGCGAGTAATGCTGATTCCTCAATCGTCAAATCCTCCATCGATTTATTGAAATAATTTTGCGCTGAAGCAGCCACACCATACGACCCCAACCCCAAATAAATTTCATTCAGGTACAGCTCTAAAATTTTATCTTTGCTATATACTTGGCTGATACGCACGGCGAGAATCGCCTCTTTCACTTTGCGCTCAATGGATTTTTCATTCGTCAGTAAAAAGTTTTTGACCACCTGCTGCGTAATCGTCGAGCCACCAACCAATGATTTTCCGTGCCCATAATTGACGATATTATTGCGTATCGCGCGCGCAACGCCAGAAATATCAACGCCCGAATGCGAATAAAAATTTTTATCTTCAGCTGATAAAAACGCATTCACCACCGGTTTTGGAATTGCGGAGAGCGGTACAAACAGGCGTTTTTCCGTTGCATATTCGGCAAGCAATTTTCCATCCGCCGCATATAAACGCGTTGAAGTCGGCGGATCATATTTCGCCATCTCGCTATAATCTGGCAGGTCTTTATTAAACGAATGATAAACGGCAACGCCAATCAGCATACCCAGCACTGACAGAGTAATACCCAGCGAAAACAGCCAGCTCAGCAAGGTTAAAAAGAATCTACCCAACGACCTCATGGCGTCACATTGCCTTTCATCGCAAAAAATGCATCCAAGGCGGCGACAATACCTGATACTAATTTTTCGCGATAGAGTTTCGTCTTGAGTAATTTTTCTTCTTCGGGGTGGGACAAGAAACCTGTTTCCACCAACACAGAAGGAATATCGGGCGCTTTTAATACCGCGAATCCTGCGAAGCGGTGGGTATTATTGAGCAACTGCACGCGCGAATCCAGCTTCGTTACCAACAAGTCTGCCAACACCGAAGATTGATTTTTCGTGTCGCGCTGCGCGAGTGAAATTAAAATATCCGCCACATCCGCCCGCTCATGGTTCAAGTCCATCCCCGACAACACATCCACTTTGTTTTCTTGCGCGGCAAGTGATTCCGCTTCCGCATCCGATGCTTTTTCTGACACCGTATAAACGGATAATCCCCGTGCATCATCTCTCGGTGCTGAATCGGCATGAATGGATATAAAGACCGATGCCTTCGCGCGGCGGGCAATCGCCACACGTTCACGCAGCACAATAAACCGATCGTCGTTACGCGTCAGCATCACGCGATATTTTCCGCTTTTCTGCAATTCAAATTGCAATGCCCGCGCAAAAGTAAGGGTCACATCTTTTTCTAACGTACCGCGAGGGCCATTTGTGCCTGGATCTTGCCCGCCATGCCCCGCATCAATCACAATCAACGGAATTTCGGGTGGTTTTGGTTTGCTTGCGGCTTTGGTTTCTGGCTTGCTGGATGGTTTACTACTCGTGGTTTTCTCACCCGCCGCCGCAATAGTCAGACGCACGCGACCACCAGAAAAACTCTTCTCGACTAAGGTCGCAGGGTTATTCAGGTCGAACACAATCCGC
>JAYTDB010000084.1:0-3569 GCA_043736135.1 Rickettsiales bacterium | reverse complement strand
GTCTATTGGGCAGTATACGCAAACCTTGCTGTACCTATGGTATTGCTTGCACATTTTGTTGTATCGGCATTGCTAGGTATTTATGCTCGGATATTGCGTAACTCAGGTCGTGAGAATCGTTTTGCCTATTTACTGTTTTTAGCCACGGCAACTACTGGCCCATTTGGCGCAGCTGGCGTGGTGATGACCACCCTGCTCTATTTCATTTACGTTAGCCGTTCAGCAACGTTTGAAGAATGGTTTGAAAGCATTTTTCCATCCGTTAAAGTAAGTGCATCCGAGCAAGTATATAGCGATTTGATTGTTGGACGCGATGAATCCAGCCGTACCTATAGCGTTATTTCATTCTTGGACGTGTTGTCGTTCGGCAATGAAACGCAAAAGCGTCAGGCACTCGCGAAAATGACGTCTAATTTTCACCCAAGCTTTTCACCGGCATTTAAACAAGCGTTGAATTCGGACAGCAATACGATTCGCGTACAAGCGGCAACTGCCATCAGCAAAATTGAGACGCAATTCATGGAACGGTTGATGAAAATTGCCAAAGTGAAAGCGCAATTCCCCAATGAGCCAGTAGTAGTCAAAGCCCTCGCCGAGCATTATGATAACTACGCTTACACAGGCCTGCTTGATACGGACCGCGAGCAAAACAACCGTCAAAAAGCCTATGAACATTTCATGGAATATCTGAACTTGGTTACCGCCGATGTCGATGTACGCACCCGCGTTGGCCGCGTACTCATGCGCGAACAAGAATACACCAAAGCCTGCGATTGGTTCCAAAAATGTATCCAGCTTGGCTATAACTCAGACACCATTTCTCAGTGGTACTCTGAAGCATTATTCAAATGTGGCAAATATGAAGAGCTACGCCGCTTTAGCCAGCACCTCAAAAACATTCCGCAAGGTGAAGCTTACGCCCAACCAGTGGCTGTGCGCGAAGCGCTAACCATGTGGCAGACAGCAGAAGGCAGGATAGTATCATGAAATCGCAAGTAGATGTTTGTTTAATTTTGGAAGGTAGCTACCCGTTCGTACAGGGCGGTGTTTCAACGTGGATGCATGAAGTTATCGAAAAACAACCGCATTTAACGTTCCATATCGTTGCTTTATTACCGCGCGATGATGAACCAAAAATGCTATATGAGCTACCGTCAAACGTAAAAGGCCTGACAAAAATCAATTTGATGCGTATGCCAAAAGGTGCGGCATTATCAGATGGCGAAGCGACAAAAATGTTTGATAAGCTGCGTTCGCCACTCATCAACTTGACCACAAGCACTGCCTCGCTTTCCGATTTAGAAGCGATGATTCAAGCCATCAAGCCTTATGCAGGCAAGCTTGGAAGCGCGGTGATGTTAGACAGCCAAGCAGCGTGGAAACTCACCACCGATATGTATGAAACGTCATTCTCTGAATCGTCGATGCTGGATTATTTCTGGTCATGGCGCGCAGTGATGGGCGGTTTGTATTCATTGATGATTGCGGATTTACCCGTTGCAAAATGCTACCACGCGATGAGCACAGGTTATGCGGGTATCTTCGCTGCACGTGCAAAAATTGAAACAGGAAAACCGGTATTACTCACCGAACACGGTATCTACACCAACGAGCGCCGCATTGAGATTTCATCGGCTGATTGGCTAGAAGAAACCGCATCAAAAACGCTGACAATTGATGAAACCCGTCGCAATCTGCGTGATTTGTGGAGCCATACTTTTGCGGGTTATTCGCACATTACCTACCAAGCATGCGATAAAATCATCACCTTGTTTGCGGGCAATCAAACCGCTCAGCTGAACGATGGTGCCGATAAAAATAAAATGATGATTATCCCGAACGGGGTAGATGTGGAACGCTACGGTCAAGTGGGTCACCGTGAGCATACGCAACCGACGGTTGCGCTCATTGGTCGCGTTGTGCCGATTAAAGATATTAAAACCTTCCTGCGTGCGATTGCTGCGCTGAAACAAAATATCGAAGATTTGCGCGTGTTTATCTTAGGACCAATGGATGAAGATCCAGAATATGCCGAAGATTGCAAACAGATGGTCGAGTATTTTGCTTTGCAAAAAACTGTTACCTTCACGGGTCGCGTGCGGATTGAAGATTACATGCCAGAAATCGACGTATTGGTATTCTCGTCTATTTCTGAAGCGCAACCACTCTCTATCTTAGAAGTGGGCGCAAATGGCATCCCAACCGTTGCAACTGACGTGGGCGCGTGCCGCGAAATGATTCTGGGTATGGATAATGAAACCCCTGCCCTTGGTGCTGGTGGTGTTGTTGCTCCGCTTTCTAACCCGCAAGCACTGGCACAAGGCATTTATAAATTGCTCAGCGATGCTGATTTCTATGAATCATGCAGCTCTGCGATGCGTAAACGCGTGCAGCTTTATTACAATAAAAACGACCAGCATGAGGCGTATCGCGCGCTTTATGCGGCTTGCATGAAATAGAACATTAGGATGAATTTATGGCTGGTATTGGATTTACACTCAAACGTTTAGCAAGCAAAGATAATTTGATTGGTATTGCGCGCGCTTATGGTCATGCCACCATGGCGTCAAGCGGCCCATGGTTATTTACCGTGCTTGCGCTCGGCGGTATCACGCTGTTTTATTCTGAATATTTTGAAGCCAATGAGCTGATCGATTTCCGTATTGTTGTAGTCTATAATTTCGGTTTCTCGCTGATGTTCTCTGCCCCGATTTTCATGGTGATTACGCGCTATCTAGCGGATTCCATCCATAACAAAGATGTAACCCACACACCTACTGTGATGCTCACCAGCATGGCGCTACTTTATGCCATTTTGCTGCCGCTCGCCATTGGTTATTATGGATTTTACACCAACCATGATTTATCGATGCGCTTATCAGCCATTGCCAATTTATTCTTGGTGTCACCCGTTTGGCTGCTCGGCGTATATTGCACGGCGCTAAAAGATTATAAATTCGTTACCCGTTCATTCGGCATCGGCATGTTGCTGTCATTCTTGTGTGGCCAGCTCCTGAAAGATTCATACGGTGATGTCGGCATGTTAAACGGCTTCAACGTTGGTCTTGCCTATATTGCCTTTTCATTGGTGGCTAAAATTTTGGCGGAATATTCATATCAAATGGTCGAAAAGACAGGCATCTCCACCTATTTCCGCCGCTATTGGGAATTGGCATTTGCAGGCTTTTTCTACAACGCAGCAATCTGGGTAGATAAATGGTTGATGTGGAAATACGCGCCAGAAGCCATCGTTCGCCCTAGCAAAATGGCGTATTATCCTGATTATGATAGCGGTATGTTCCTCGCCTATTTGACAATCATTCCAGCGATGGCGATTTTCATTTTCAGCATCGAGACGAACTTCTTCCTGCGCTACCAACGTTTCTACTACGATATTTTGGAGCATAAGCCGCTGTCAAAAATCCGTGAAAACCACAAAAAAATTATCGATACGATTCTGAGTAGCTCGCGCAACTTTTTCGTCATTCAAGGTACGATTACCCTTGTGTGCATTCTGTGTGCGGCGCAATTCTTTGAATTCTTGAACGTCAACTATCTGCAAATCGGTA
>JAYTDB010000083.1:0-2366 GCA_043736135.1 Rickettsiales bacterium | reverse complement strand
GAGCGGCTTGCCCATAATCGCATCAGCTTGTTCAACGGAAACACCCAGCCCAATCGCTTCATACAAGCCGAGCATCAGCCAATAGACACCAATGCGGTTGGCAATAAATCCTGGCTTGTCTTTACACGGCACAATGGTTTTTCCGAGCGTGATATCACCAAAATCACATACGGCTTTATACGCCTCATCACTCGCGCCGCCCTGCACCACTTCTAGCAAGCGCATAAAACGTGGCGGGTTGAAGAAATGCGTAATCATGAAATGTTTGACGAACGCTTCAGGCATTCCCTTAGTGAGTTCCGCTAACGGAAGCGTCGAGGTATTGCTTGAAATAATTGCCGTCGGCTTACGCACCGCGTCGATTTTTCTATAGACATCATGCTTGACGTCCAAACGCTCCAGTACCGCCTCAATAATCAAATCACAATCAGCCAATTTTTTGATGTCATCTTCAAAATTTCCCGTGGTCACTAACTTCGCAGCGCGTTTATGCGCAAAACCAGATGGCTTATTATTCATTTGTTTTTCAACAGCGTTATCAGCAAGCGCATTGCGCCCACCTTCTTTAGCAACAATGTCGAGCAACAATACAGGAATCCCTGCATTGGCGATTTGTGCGGCAATGCCGCTACCCATCACGCCCGAACCGAGAACCGCGACTTTTTTAATGCTAGTCATGAAAAAACCCTTTGATAATAGAAGACTAAGTGAAAGCCCATTCTATCAAAAATTCGTTAATTTTCCATGTGCTTGCAGTGCAGCAAAAGAAAGTGAACTCGCACCAACGCAATATTAACTTATTTACTTTATACTTCGATTTTACTAGTTAATATTGAGAGAAATGTGAATACAGCAACGCTACCAGAAACTTATCATATTATGGGCAAGGAAGTGCGCGTAAGCGAGCCCTACTCTCGTGACGGAGGAAGCTCCATTAACATTACGATGGCAGAATCCAGTAATCCACGCGAAAATTATAAGGCCGTTCAAACCCTATTAAAAGCGCTGAGTGATGCGGGCATTACCTGCCATTCATCGCCGCGCGGACAGCCACTTACCAGCCTAGAAATAGACGTGAACATTACCGCCCGACTTAGAAATGCTAGGAACCGTGATTTTGATGCTGATAGTGTCGTAGAATTAGTGCATACTACCCTTGAAACATTGCAACAAACCAAAGGCAATACCATGAGCAAAAAAGATTATACTATTGCGGGCAACCCCGTAACTGCAAGTGAGCCATATGACTCCAATGGTGCGCAGGTCATGGATGCTCGTATCCAAGAAACACGTGGCGTCAGAGAGAATGAGATCACCATTAGACGTATGAATAACGCCCTCGCAAAAACAGGTCTCACCGTTTCTGTTATTGCAGAGAAAGACAATCAGGTAGGTATACAAGTTGACCTAACCAACTCACTGAAGTTCGCACAGAGAAACGCTCCAGAGACAACGATCGAAAACTTGGTGGCAGCAGCACATGCGGCACTTGCAAAAGAACAAACACTTGGCGAAGAGTTAGGCGCGCGCGGTACTGTGGGTATAGGCGGCCGCTAGACTCTTTCCAAAACCGTCGCAATACCCTGACCACCACCGATACACATCGTCGCCAGCGCATATTTTTTATTATGTTTGGCAAGCAGCGATGCCGCCTTGCCGGTAATCCGCGCACCCGATGCACCAAGCGGGTGACCAAGCGCAATCGCACCACCATCCAAATTTAATTTGGTCGTATCAATACCCAGCTCGGCAATTACACCGAGTGCTTGCCCTGCGAATGCTTCATTCAGCTCGATGATGTCGATATCAGCAAGCGTAAGCCCCGCACGCGCCAATGCTTTTTTGCTGGCATCCACTGGCCCAAGCCCCATAATTTCAGGCGCCAAACCCGACACGGCGTAGCTTTTAATCCGCGCTAAAATCGGTAGATTATGTTTTTTGGCATAATCCTCTGATGCCACAATCACGGCTGATGCGCCGTCCGTCGTCGGTGAACTCGTCGCAGCAGTAACCGTGCCCTCCACCATAAATGCGGGCGCTAACGTCGCCAGCTTTTCCAGCGTACTATCGGCGCGGATACAGCCATCTTTATCAATCACAACACCTTTATGGGTGATGGGAATAATCTCCGCCGCCAAATCCGCTTTTGCCGCTTTTTTATGGCTATCGAGAGCGAATTCTTCTTGTTTTAAACGTGGGATATTAAATTTTGCGCAGACATTTTCTGCCGTAATCCCCATCGCCATATAGGCACCTGGCATAGTTTCATATAAATTCGGATTCGGGCTAGGATTAAATCCGCCCATCGGAATCCGCGACATCGATTCCACACCTGCGCAAATAAATAATTCGCCTGCGCCAGAGGC
>JAYTDB010000082.1:0-3821 GCA_043736135.1 Rickettsiales bacterium | reverse complement strand
GAGAGCATAATTTCATACGGCGTCATGCCCACTTCGCGCATGGGTACTTTATCAAGCTCTAGTTCAATGCCGCAATTGCCTTTGCCTGCCATCTCAAGTGATGAGCTTGTAAGCCCCGCTGCACCCATATCTTGAATGGCGATGATGGCGTCTTCTTGCATTAGCTCAAGGCAAGCTTCGATGAGTAATTTTTCAGTGAATGGGTCGCCTACTTGCACGGTGGGGCGTTTTTCTTCGCTTGCATCGTCAAATTCGGCAGATGCCATGGTGGCGCCGTGGATACCGTCGCGACCTGTTTTGCTGCCCACGTAAATCACGGGGTTGCCAATGCCGCTTGCGGCTGAGTAGAAAATTTTATCAGTATCAGCGATGCCAACAGTCATCGCGTTCACCAAGATGTTGCCATTGTATGAGTCATGGAAAATACACTCACCGCCAACGGTTGGAACGCCCACGCAGTTGCCGTAAGAGCCAATGCCCGCAACAACGCCCGAAAGCAAATGTTTGGTTTTTGGGTGCGAAGGGTTGCCGAAGCGCAGGGCGTTCATGTTCGCAATCGGGCGAGCACCCATGGTGAATACGTCGCGCAAGATGCCGCCAACACCGGTTGCCGCACCTTGGAAAGGTTCAATGTACGACGGATGATTGTGCGATTCCATTTTGAAAATCGCCGCTTGGCCGTCACCAATATCAATTACGCCCGCATTTTCACCCGGGCCACAAATAACCCATGGTGCGCTAACAGGCAGCCCGCGCAAATGCATCCGCGTGGTTTTATACGAGCAATGCTCAGACCACATCACCGAAAAAATGCCGAGCTCAACCATGTTGGGTTCGCGACCCATCACTTTGAGAACGCGCTCGTATTCCTCAGGCGTCAGGCCGTGCTGAGCTACAACATCAGGGGTGATTTCGATTTTTTGTGCGGTGTTCGTTTTCATGTATTGCCATCATGCTAGGTTGGATGCGGTTTTGTTGAGCCACGTTAGCTAATTCTACTACGTTTTGCTGCAAATGCAGTTTTCTGCGCTTCCGCTACGCATGTACTAAGCTGTACATTTGCGTTGCGGTTCTCGAAAATCCGCATTTTCGCTGGCAACATAGCGAATTAATCCAACAGTGCCTAGCATGTCACAAGCAATTTACAATAAAAATCACATCGGAAGTTCATATTCCAGATTAAGTTTGATGGCATTATCTGAAGCCCCATTGGAAATGCCAAATAGCCAGCCGATATTATATTCAACGCCGTGCCCCAATTTTCCTGCGATAACTGGGCCGAAACGGTGCTTTTGCGCGTCCCAGCCTTGCGAGTGAGTCACTTCGCCAAATTCACCGTAATATTCCACGCCTGGGTTGACAAAAGAGCTGTAATTATAGAGCGTTTGCCATTTTACATCATATTCAGGGTTGGCATTTTTATGGTCGCCAACCTCTTGCTCAACGATGATGTTTGCAAGATGCGTCCAGTCAGTAAATTTTTTGCCTAATAATATTCCCGCTTCTACCTTATCCGCGCCGCCTTGTTCATGGCTGAATTCATAGGATAAAAGCCCGCCGACATCGATGAGATATTCACCTTGTTCAGTGAATTGGAATGTATTTTCAATTTCCGTTGCTGTGTATTTGTAGCCATGTCCTGCTTCTTTTTCCCATTCACCGTTCAGCTCGCTTGACCACCAGCTGGTGAAGCCATAACCGACGCCAATCACATGCTGGCGGAAGCCATTTTCCGCTGGGCGCTTATCCATATCGAAGCGATTTTTGTTTTCAACTTCCAAGACACCTTGTTCCACATATGGCGATTTTATATAAAAGGCATGTGCATCATGGAACGCGGTTACGCTGAGTAATACAGCGGCAGCGCCCGCCAATTTAGGTGCCATTTTTTTGCGTTGAGTCATTTTTAATAATCCCATTATAGTTAGTAAAGTTGCAACATAGAATACACCTTGAATGCCGCTTGGACGCTCAGAATAGCCGAGCATAGCATGAAGAATTTTACCTAAAATACTGGTTTCAGAGAGTAGGGCAGAGCTGTCCCATAATTGTGGCGCCAGCGTTGGCAATATATCGGCGGCGGATAGGAAGCCTGCGGCTTGCGCGCTCATACCACATGCAAGCAAAGTGAGCAGCCAGCTGGTGGTAGAAAATAAATAACGTGTTGAGAATTTGACCAAGCCTAAATAGAGCATCAAGCCAATCGTGCCTGCCGATAATGCGCCCGCTAACCCACCCATACCGATGGCGAATAAGGTTTCGGTGCGGGTGGTGATAATGCCCGTCATAAACAGTACAATTTCTGCTCCCTCGCGCCACATCGACAAACACACTACTGTTGCCAGCGCGTAAAGTGGTAAGCTGCCATCGTGCACCGCTTGACCGACTTGCTTAATTTTTTGCACCATTTCCCGCGCGTGTGTTTGCATCCAAATCACCGTCCAGCCAATCATCAAAACCGCAATGAAGAGCACGCCCGCGTTAAATACTTCTTGCCCCATGCCTTCAATCGCATTCGAAATGCTGCCGGCAAAATACGCGACAACCGCCGAGCCAACCAGCCCGCCGCCAACGCCCGCGAGCACCCAGCGACCACGACCCGCAATGCCGCGAGTCGCCGCCATGATGATGCTAAGGATGATGGAAATTTCTAAAATTTCACGAAATAGAATGATGAATGTAGGTATCATAGCGGTGTTTTTTCTTGTCTTTGTCATTCCCGCGAAGGCGGGAATCTATTTGTGATTTTTTGGATCCGCGCTTTTGCGAGGATGAGGGGAATCTAAGCGACGATGCCGCTAAGATTTACCCTCATTTTGCGATGATTGTGCCTTTGGCAACGTCTTCATGGAACTCGTCAACGAATGGGTATTCGCCTGCTTTTACAGGGCCGATGAACAAGGTAGCCTCTTGGTTGCCTGCGATCACTTTTTCACGGTTGAGAGATTTGCTTTCAAATTCCGCCGCAGATGCATCTTCGTTTTTGACAACTAATAGCACTTTCAGATCCGCAGGAATGGTAATGGTTTCCGGTGAGAATTTATGGTCTTTGAGCGTTATGGTGTAGGTCGGAGACCCGGAAATCCCCGATTTGCCAGGCTCAATCTTTAATTTTTTAAGATCAAATTCTTCTGCAAAACTAGGCGTTGCGCTGATAAATAACAATGCTGTGATAGAAAGGATGGTTTTTTTCATAAGAACTCCGAGTGATGTTTATTGCATATGTGTAGTATAGCGCTAATGATAATGATTCGCAATAGCAATTATCGAATATATTCTATTTTTCATGGTCAGATAAAATAGAATATAAAAATCGAGGCCGAAAGCCAGATTTTTCGCTGCGTGAGCTAAGCGAAACACTCCAAAAATAGTGCTTGCCTCGTCAAGGGGAATTGTTATCAATGCGGGAATTAAATGAGCCAGAGGATATCCATATGGGAATGACAGCCGAAGAAATAACCAAGCGCGTACAAGCTGCGCTGCCAGATGCAGCCATTGAGCTCAAGGATTTGGCGGGGGATAATGACCATTGGCAGATTACCGTGACAAGCAGCGCGTTTGCGGGAAAAACGCGCGTGGCGCAGCATCGGTTGGTGATGGATGCCATCGGCAGCGGCATGGGTACGACCCTGCACGCGCTCGCCGTTACGACGAAAACAAAGAACGCATGATGCTGGGCAACTTGCTTATATTTTTGCGCTTCCGCTTCGCACGTAGCAATGCTACGCTTACAATGCGGTTCTCAAAACATAGCGCATTTGCACCAGCCTGATGCGTTCCGATAGAAAAGGAAAAACAATGACCAATCCAGCATTTGACAC
>JAYTDB010000081.1:0-11919 GCA_043736135.1 Rickettsiales bacterium | reverse complement strand
GATCGGTTCCGATGGGCGAGATTGTTGCGCAGGTGAAAAGCTTGGTGCAGCAAGGCTATAATGAAGTCGTGCTGACGGGCGTTGATGTGTCGGATTACGGCAAAGATTTACCAGGCGCGCCCACGCTTGGGCAGATGATGAAACGCCTTCTTGCACTTGTTCCTGAGTTGCCGCGCTTGCGCTTGTCGTCTATCGATGCGGTGGAAGTGGATGAAGCGCTGTGGGAATTATTCGCGCATGAGCCGCGTTTGATGCCGCATATTCATATCAGCCTGCAAGCGGGTGATGATATGGTGTTAAAGCGCATGAAGCGTCGCCACTTGCGTCAGGATATTGTTGATTTTTGTATTCGCTTGCGTGCTGCGCGTCCTGATGTCGTGTTCGGTGCGGATATCATCGCGGGCTTTCCAACGGAAACGGATGAAATGTTTGACAACACGCTGAAGCTGGTGGACGAGGTGGGGCTGACCTATCTGCATGTGTTCCCATACTCAGAGCGTGAAGGAACGCCCGCCGCAAAAATGCCACAAGTGGAAAAGAAAATTCGCAAAGAGCGTGCTGCAAAATTGCGAGCGGCGGGTGAAAAACAATTAGAAATTTATTTGCAATCACAGGTGGGGGAGCGCACTTCCTTGGTGATGGAGAAACCACGCGTAGGACGCTCGGAAGGGTTTGCGATGGTAGAAGTGGATACAGATTGCGTCACAGGCAGCGTGGTTACGGTGGAAATTACGGGTGCTTCGGCGCAGTCATTACAAGGTAGGGTGGTATGAGTTTTTTTGCAAAATTAAAAGCGGGTTTATCTAAAAGCAGTGCCAAGGTAAGTGGTGGCATCACCGATATTTTTACCAAGAAAAAATTGGAAGCCGCATCCATTGAAGAATTGGAAGAGTTGCTCATTGAAGCGGATATGGGTGCTAGTGTGGCTGCGAATTTATGCGCGGAATTATCGAAACAGCGTTTTGACAAAGACACATCCCCCGAATTGGTACGCGAATTTTTAGCGGGTGAAATTGCGAAGCTATTACAACCCGTCGCCAAACCGCTCGCGATTGATTCCGCAAAAAAACCTGAGGTTATCTTGGTTGTTGGTGTGAATGGTAATGGAAAAACAACAACCATTGGTAAGCTTGCCAGTAAATTTAAAGCAGACGGTAAAAAGGTGATGCTGGCTGCTGGCGATACATTCCGCGCGGCAGCGGTGGAGCAATTGCAGGTCTGGGGTGAGCGCTCAAAGATTCCTGTGGTGACGGGCGCATTTGAATCCGACCCAGCAAGCGTAGCCTATGCGGCGGTGGAGCGTGCAAAGGCAGAAGGTGTTGACGTGCTGATGATAGATACGGCTGGGCGGTTGCATAATAAAAAGAACCTGATGGATGAGTTGCAAAAGATGATTAAGGTCATCAAGAAGCTAGATGAATCCGCACCACACCACGTTATACTCGTGCTCGATGCGACGACAGGGCAAAACGCTATTTCGCAAATGCAGGCATTTAAAGAGATGGTTGCCGTAAGTGGCCTCATTGTTACCAAGCTCGATGGCACGGCGAAGGGCGGTATTGTGGTCGCGCTCGCCCAGCAATTTGGCGTTTCTATCCACGCGATTGGCGTGGGTGAGGCGATAGAGGATTTGGACGCTTTTGAACCCACTGATTTCGCTAAGAATTTGGTGGGGTTGTAGGCTTCGGCTTTGACTGGGGGCTGAATTTGCTGTAGAATAGCCACATGGAATTTGAACAGCTCAATGACCCATTCGCTACATTAAGTGTACCTTACGACGTAAGCTACGAGCAATTGCTTGCGCGCAAACCTATCTATACAAGTAAAGAACAAAAGCAGGCATATGATATGTTATGCGAGTATGGCAAAGCCGACCGCCTAGATTTATTAGCAGAAAATATAGCTCTGGACGAGCGTTTGAACAATGTGCTGGCTGTGATTTCAGATTCAGCTGAGGCTGAAAAACTTTTGGAGTCTTTGGATATTCCCTATCATGAGGGCTTGCTTGAGGGCACAAAAGAGGATGTAAAAAATATTTTATCTGACCATAGGGATTGGGTTGATGAGCTTGAAACGAAGTATGAGCAGTTTGTGAATGCCCGTAATCTGAATGTCGCTTTGACGGGGGGGGATTCAAAATTTCATCATCATGCCATGGTAACGAACTGGAGTGAAGAGCCAGGGAGGGCCGCTAAAAGGTCGTTTTTGCACCATTTTATGGGTGTGGATGGTGAGTCTGATGCGCTCATCGATAATATGGAGGCGCGCAATACACGGCTATTGGCGGATCGAGCTGCACCGTTGGCTAGAAATGGCGATTATCCTACATTTTTGGATAGAGTCCTGAAAAAAAGCGGTGCTAAAAACACGCCGCTAACGAAATCTTAACTATTGTGTGTCAGATTGAAATGTGAGATAGTTTAATAATAGGTGACTACGGGGGAACGTGGTACACTTTTTCTAAGTTTAGTGTGTCAGGAGGACGCCATGTTGATTAATTCGATTGCTGGGACATCTGGCGTTTCGCAGAACCAGAGTATCAAAAAAACCGATGCAAAACTTTTGCAAGCGATTGCTAGTTTGGTGTCTGGTAAAAATACCACTGATGTGGCAGATGTCGCTTTAGCAACACAACTGCAATCGCAAGTTGCGGGCTTAAAGCAAGTATCAGCGAGCCTTGCACAGGCGAACAGCTTGACGCAGGTTGCCGATGGCGCGTTATCACAATCACAAGAAATTGTTGGCCGTCTGCGTGAAATCGCGCAACAATCGGCGAATGGCTCGACCAGCCAAGAAAATCGCGTTGCACTGAACACCGAGTTTCAGTCTTTGGTGAAAGAGCTGGATCGTCAGGTGGCGAGTACACAGTTTAATGGAAAAAATTTGCTGGATGGCACGTTTAAAGGTGACAACGCTTTGTCGCTGAATAATCTGCTTTCAACCAGCGGCGGCGATGATAGTAATTTGGAAATTTCCAACCTATCAACGCAAGTATTGTTTGGTGGCACATCGCTCAATGTATTATCGGCAGATGGCGCAAAAAATGCGCTGGAAGCGTTATCGACAGCGGATGGTCAGATTGCATCGGTGCGTGCAAAGGTTGGTGCGTTCCAGCAAACGTTGAATTATTCGGCAGCATCGATTGATACGGCGATTACGAATCAGGACGCGGCGCGTTCATTGTTGTCGGATGCGGATTTCTTGGATAGCGTTACGCAATCCCAACAATTGCAAGTGCAACAAAATGCACAAATTTCATTAGCAGCGCAGGGTAATCGCCTGCCTTCAGCATTGTTGCAGCTGATTAGCTAATCAAATTCGACGACGCCGATATAGGGTAATTCGCGGTAGTAATTCGCGTAATCCAACCCCATGCCAACCACGAATTTATCTTCGATAGGAAACCCTACGAAATCTGCGTGTACTTTGGATTCCAGCTTGCCGGGTTTTTCCAGCATCACGGCGATATGCACCGACTTTGCCCCGCGTGATTCCATCACTTCTTTGGCGTAGGTGAGGGTGCGCCCAGATTCTAAAATATCGTCGATGATAAGCACGTGGCGACCATGAACATTATCAGCGATGTCGTTGATGAGTGTGATTGCACCGCTGGATTTTGTGCCCGAACCGTAGCTTGATAGGGTCAGAAAATCGATTTGCGGTTGCATGCCCGTTGCGTAAAAAGCGCGAATTAAATCCGCTGCGAATACAAAGCTGCCGCGCAGTAGTGCAATCACCATCACGTCTTTGGGAATTTTATGGCTAATTTCATTAGCCAGTTCGCTGATACGCGCGCTTATGTGTTCTTGTGAAATAAGCGATGTGATGTGATGCGCGGGCAAATCATTCATGGCTTTGCTCGGAGTGCCAGCTCAAAGCCGTTGCCCATTTCAAGCACCAGCCTGTCGCCTGTCATAAGCGACGTTGCGAGCGGAGCAAAACTGAAATCTTGCGAGCCTTTTGCCTCTAATACCATGTCGCCGCCTGGGTGCCATGTTTTGAGCGCATCACCGTCTTTATCCACGAGCGTAATGCGAATAGCAGGTAAGGCGGTTGGTGTATCTGCCAGATTGACCAGTTTGCCGCTGATGCCATATTCAACGCCATTAGCCACATCTTGCTTGGCGAGTTTGAGCTCAGAAAAAACAATATTTTTAGTGGAGGCTAATCCAAACCACGCGGGGTGATGTGAGAAAATGGTGGTAAAAATTGCAAAAATTAATGACGCAGCTAAACTAATCGTCAATTTGGCGGAGAAGGCAGGGGCGACTATAGCGGGCACGTTCGCACCCTTTTTCATTGGTTTGATGGTCGGTTTCTCAGGCTCTTTGAGCAGTAGGTCGAGCGCTTCTGATGAAATATTGTCTGTGTCGGGTTTTGCGTGCCACTGATGCGCGCATTTGGCGCAGCGCACATTACGCCCAGTCGCTCCTAACGCATGGTCAGGTACGGCATAACGGGCATTGCAAGCTGGGCATTGTAAAATCATTTTCCTACTGTATCATGCAAAAACAAAAACAACAAGATGTCAGCCTTATGATAAAATTAGAACATGTCGCACTCGAATACACACCCTCGGTTCCGGTGCTGAAAGATGTGTCGCTGCATTTGCCGAAGGGTTCATTTCATTTTCTGACGGGTGCGAGTGGCGCGGGAAAAAGTACGTTGCTATCACTCTTGTCATTGCGTCAACGTGCGTCGCGTGGGAATGTCAAATTATTTGGCGAAGATGTGACCTATCTAGACCGCGAGTTGCTGCCAAAATATCGCCGTAAAATTGGTATCGTGCAGCAAGATTTTGGTTTGCTTGACCACCTAACGGTTGCAGAAAACGTTGCCTTGCCGCTAAAAATTGCTGGTGAATCAACGCAGGAAATGGGCGATAAAGTTGCCGAATTGCTTGATTGGGTCGAGCTGAAAAACTATTATCATGAAATGCCGAACGTGCTTTCTGGCGGCCAGAAGCAACGTGTGGCGATTGCCCGCGCAGTCATTAGCAAACCCGATATTATTCTCGCCGATGAACCGACGGGGAATCTTGATTCCGACCTCGCTATTAAATTTATGTATTTATTTGAGGCGCTTAATCAGTGGGGCACGACCATTTTGTTTGCCACGCATGACGAACATCTTATCAGCCAATTCAACTATCCCGTGTTAAAGCTGCGGCATGGGCGGATTTTTCAAGAAAAATCAGCATTGTAATGAAACTGTCATTTGAATCTTTGCCGCTTTGTTAATAGATTTATATTAACATAAGTAAAAACATAGGCAGTTTATGAAATCCAAAGAACCCTTTAAAATTCTCACTAGCGACATTTTGATTACGGATAAGATTATCTCGTTTGCGGATAATCCGCAGCATACGCAAGCGCTGGAGTCTCTGGTTAAGGAATTTAATATAAATCCTGATGATAAAGAGCCGTTGACATTGGAGCAATTTGGTCGCTTTAAGGCAAGGCTTGATGCAATGGAAGGGCTGAATATCAGCTCTGAGCCAGGCGGTTCATCCGCGAATACGGTTGTTACCGCTAATAAGCTGTTGGGACCCAATAGAGTTGCATCGACCTTTCTTGGTGTAGTCGGGCATACAAAAGATGATAAAATTATTCGCAAGAGCTTGAGTGATGCTGGGGTGCATTTAGAGGAAGCAAAAGCCGCGAGTGGTGATGAATCCAAATCTGCAACGTCTTATGTTATTGTATTTCCGAATCGCAAGCGGTCGATTGTCACCTATCCAGGTAATGCAAAAGAAATATTGGATAAAAGCATTATTGCTAAAGAGCTTGTTGCCAAACATGATGCACTTTTGGTGCAGGGCGGCTTGTGGGAAAAATTTAATTGGGATTTCGCTGATGAATTGCTCAAGCAACGCTGGCAACAAAATAAAGAGCTTTATCTGTGTTTGCCAACAAAAGCAAAATTCGGTGAGTTGCAGCACGAGCATTTTGAACGATTGATTCCTAGTGCTAACGTGGTTTTATCCAATGATGATGAGCTTGCGATTACGTATCATACCATGACTGCGGATGAGAAGAAAATCTGGACGAAACAAGAAGAAAAAGGCGCAACAGAAAAAATTCGTGAAGAAGCGTCTATCAAGTTAGAACATGCTCGTCGTGAAGCGCGTCATAAATTGCAGGATACGTTTGCTAATCATAGTGCTTTAAATGAAAATCCTAATATAGATCAAAGACAGATTGCTTATGTAACCCGTGGTGGGCGCGGCATTTCAATTATTACCAAAGATAGTATTCAGGATGTTCCTGCATCAAAAATTGATAAGATGGTCAATAATCTTGGCGCGGGCGATACGTGTTTTGCGGGGATTTTGGCAGGGCATATTCAAGGGCTACACAAAAGACAATGTGCTGAAATGGGAAATTATTTGGCGGCAGCAAAAATGGGCAAAAATGGTGCTCGATTAGATGATCCGCGCGCCGCACTTGAAGAGATAGCGCCGCATGCTGCAGCAAAATTATTTGCCGATGAGCAAGTGCGTCAAATTCTCTAAACAATACGTGCGATTTTAGCCGTTATTTTTTCATAGATTATTTAATTTGCTGCGTTATAACATTGCATAAGAATTTGTTGTTACCTCTCAAATGCTTTCGCAAGGTATAGCGGCTAACGAAAAGTTATTCGCCATACAAATCGAGGCCGAAAGCCCGATTTGCCGCGCCGAAGGCAGCGTAACAACGAAAAATTTTCTGCCAAATTTTTCGTTAAAGGCTATAGTTATGAATCGTCCCACATCTCCGCATCTTACGATATATCGTCCGCAAATAACGTCGGTGCTTTCTATTTTACACCGTATGACGGGCGTTGCGCTTTATGCGGGCGCGTTGGTGCTAGTTGGCTGGTTGGCAATCGCCGCTTATTACCCTTCAGACTACGCGCGTTTGCATGATTGTTTAACCTCGCTGGTTGGGCGTGCGCTGTTGTTTGGCTGGACGCTGGCATTTTATTATCATTTGGCAAACGGCATTCGCCATTTATTCTGGGATATGGGCAAGGGCTTCAAGCTTGGTGCTGTCACGGCTTCGGGCGTTTTTGTGTTGATATTCACGCTTGCGGCAACGCTAGGTAGCTGGGCGTATGCGTATCATGTAGTAGGGAAATTGTAATATGACTGAGGATGGTCGTCATCCCGAGCAACGTCGAGGGATCTTTGCAAAGATCCCTCGTTTGCACTCGACATGACAAATAACAAAGGAAATACATACTATGACTGAGGATAAAAAAGATTTCCGTTCGCCGCTTAAAAAAGCAAAAGGATGGGGCGCGTCGAAACATGCGGTTTCACATTGGTGGTTGCAGCGTTTGACGGCGGTTGCGCTGGCGATTTTGATGCCACTTTTTGTGATTTCACTGCTGGCGTCGATGTTGTCACCTGACGTTGGAATTGTCACCACATGGTTCGCATCACCGATTAATGCGCTGGGCACGATTGTGATGTTGATTGCGTTGTTTTGGCACGCCAAGCTTGGCTTTCAGGTGGTCGTTGAAGATTATGTTAAATGCACCTGCTCAAAGTTCGGTTTGTTGATTGTAAATAATTTTATCGCGATTGCCTTTGCCGCCCTTGGTATTCTTGCGGTTATCCGGATGCATTTAATTGATGTCACCTCTTTCCCTACGTGAGCCTTATGACCCAATCTTATACTATCATTGATCACTATCACGATGTCGTTGTTGTTGGCGCTGGCGGTGCGGGTTTGCGCGCTACGTTTGGCATGGCAGCGGCGGGTTTGAACACTGCTTGTATCAGCAAAGTATTCCCCACGCGTTCGCATACGGTTGCCGCGCAGGGCGGTATTTCGGCGGCACTTGCCAATATGGGCGAAGATGATTGGCGCTGGCACATGTATGATACCATCAAAGGTTCTGATTGGTTGGGTGACCAAGATGCGATTGAATATATGTGCAAAAACGCGATGGCCTCGGTTATCGAATTAGAGCATTACGGCGTGCCATTTTCGCGCACTGAAGAAGGTAAAATTTATCAGCGTCCATTCGGTGGTATGACGACGCATTATGGTAAAGGCACTGCTCAGCGTACTTGTGCGGCGGCGGATAGAACGGGGCATGCCATTTTGCATACGCTTTACACGCAAGCTTTGCGTCACAACGCGCAATTTTTTATCGAATATTTTGCCCTTGATTTGATTATGGACGATGAAGGTCAATGCCGCGGCGTGATGGCGTGGAATTTGGATGATGGCACGATGCACCGTTTCAACGCGCATATGGTTGTGCTGGCGACGGGTGGTTATGGTCGCGCTTATTTCTCGGCGACGTCGGCGCATACCTCAACGGGTGATGGCGGCGGCATGGCGATTCGCGCAGGGCTTCCGATGGAAGATATGGAATTTGTGCAGTTCCACCCAACGGGTGTATATGGCGCGGGTTGTTTGATTACCGAGGGTGCGCGCGGTGAGGGCGGTTATCTGGTGAATTCCGAAGGCGAACGCTTCATGGAACGTTATGCGCCATCGGCTAAAGATTTGGCATCACGCGATGTGGTATCACGCGCGATGACGATGGAGATTCGCGAAGGTCGTGGCGTTGGGCCAGATAAAGATCATATTTATTTACATCTCGATCATCTTGACCCCGCTATTTTGCATGAGCGTCTGCCAGGTATTTCGGAAACGGCAAAAATTTTTGCTGGCGTCGATGTGACCAAACAGCCGATTCCAGTGCTGCCGACGGTGCATTATAATATGGGCGGGATTCCTACCAATATTCACTGCGAAGTCGTGACCAAAAAAGGCACAGATGCAGAATCAGTGGTTCCGGGTTTGATGGCGATTGGTGAGGCGGCATGCGTTTCGGTGCATGGTGCGAATCGTTTGGGTTCAAACTCATTGCTTGATTTGGTAGTGTTTGGCCGTGCAGCGGCGATTAAAGCTGCGGAGCTGATTAAACCGGGTACGGCGCATAAGCCGATGGGCGGCAGCAATGTCGATAAAATCTTTGCACGCTTTGATAAAATTCGTAATGCGGCGGGTAGCTTAAAAACCTCTGAAATTCGTCGCTCGATGCAGCGTTGTATGCAGAATCATGCGGCGGTATTCCGCGAAGAAAAAGTGCTGGCTGAGGGCATGAGCAAAATGTCGGATATCTGGCACAGCTTTGATAATCTCGCCATTTCGGATCGCACGCTCGTGTGGAATTCGGATTTGGTGGAAGCGCTGGAGCTGGATAATCTACGCAGCCAAGCCTTGCTCACTATTAGCAGCGCGCATAACCGCACGGAATCACGCGGCGCACATTCACGCGAAGATTATAAAGATCGCGATGATGTGAATTGGCTGAAACACAGCTATGCGTGGTTGGACGCACAAGGGAAAGTATCGTTTGAATATCGTCCCGTGCATCTCCATACGCTGTCGAACGAAGTGCAAGCCGTGCCACCAAAGCCTAGGGTTTACTAATGTTTGAAAGACCTCTTATTGCGATTGCTTTGCTGTGTGCGTTAGTAGGTTGCGTGCAACATGCTAGTAATGAGCGCTATGAACGAGGCGAAGTCGCAGTAAGTTATGCGGTTGAGTTCGGTACGATTGCGGGTGTACGCAAAGTGCAAATTTACAGTGCGAAGGCAAGCTCAGGAACATTGTTAGGGGCTGGTACTGGGGCTGGCGGCGGAAGCTATGTTGGTGACGGCACAGGCAGTGTCTGGGCTGCTGCTGGCGGTGCAATCGTAGGAGCGGTCGTTGGAAATCAAGTTGATAAAGAGCTGAATAATGCGGTAGGCGAAGAATATATTTTGCATATGCAGGACGGCGCAGTGAAAACCATTGTACAAGAAGTGAATGATGAAAACCCATCGCTCAATATAGGCGATAAGGTGATGCTTCGCTACTGTGACGCAGGTAATAATCATGTGAAAAAATGTGATGCTGGAAGAGATTTTCAACGCTTGTCAAAAGTTGATGAATTTCCGCCATTGGTAGAACAAAACACTAAACATAAGAAATCAAAATAAGGGTATAATTATGGCTGAATTATCACTCCCCAAAAATTCCAAAGTTGGCAAAGGCAAAACCTACGCTGTTGCTGCGGGTGCGAAGCGCACCAAGAAATTCAACATCTATCGTTGGAGTTCTGAAGATGTGGACGCGAAAGGTGAGCCGAAAAATCCAACAGTCGATACATACGAGCTCGATATGGATAATTGCGCGCCGATGGTGCTGGATGCACTGATTAAAATCAAAGATGAGGTGGATTCCACGCTGACCTTCCGCCGCTCGTGCCGTGAGGGTATTTGCGGTTCTTGCGCGATGAATATCGATGGCACAAACACGCTCGCTTGTATCAAACCCATTGATGAGGTGAAGGGCGACGTGAATATTTATCCGCTGCCGCATATGAAAGTAATTAAAGATTTGGTGCCGGATATGACGCATTTTTATGCGCAATATGAGTCTATCAAGCCGTGGCTGCAAACCAGCACACAAGCTCCAGCTAACCAAGAGCGTCTGCAATCTCCTGAGGATCGTGCGAAGCTGGATGGGCTTTATGAATGTATTCTTTGCGCGTGCTGCTCAACGTCTTGCCCAAGCTATTGGTGGAATTCGGATCGTTATTTGGGGCCAGCAATTTTGCTGCATGCGTACCGCTGGATTATCGACAGCCGCGATGAATTTACGGGCGAACGTTTGGATGATTTGGAAGATCCGTTTAAGCTTTATCGCTGCCATACGATTATGAATTGCGCGAAAACCTGTCCGAAGGGGTTGAACCCAGCAGAAGCGATTGGTGAGATTAAAAAGCTGATGGTGAAACGGGCGATATAATATGTTCCGCGCCTTGCTCACTATTGCGTTATGCGCGGTATCAACACCTGTCTTTGCGGATCCAATGGATGATGTCGCTGCGGCAATTTATGATGGCGATATGATTAAAGGCGATGTGCTGACGATTAAAGAGCAATTCCGCAAATGCTCGAATTACAGTGATTGCACGGCAGTTTTAAGTGTGTGCCGTTGGCGGCCCGTGAATAAAATATCTGAAAACTATGTATCAAAAATATCAAGCAAAGTGCAGCCAGAGTGCAAATGGCCGCCACCGCCAGCCGAAGCACCGAAGGTGAATTGTGTAAGCAATCTTTGCCAAATAGCTGTTGATGGGAAATATTATTGATATGGCTGTTTATACACAAGTAACCGAAGCAGAAGTTTGGGATTTTTTATCGCATTATGATGTCGGTATGCTGGTTTCGCTTGAGCCGATTGCCGAAGGGGTGACGAATACCAATTATCTGCTCACGACGGATCAAAATAAATATATTCTCACGCTGTTTGAAAAACATTTTAAACTAGAAGAATTGCCGTATTTTACTGCGCTGATGGGCTGGTGGAGCCAGCGTGGCATTTCCTGCCCGAAGCCGATTGCAAATCGCGACGGACGCACGTTGTCGGCGCTGAAAGAGAAGCCTGCTGTATTGGTGAGTTTTTTAGAGGGCGATGGCGTAAAAAATATCACGCCTGAGCATCTGTCGCAGCTTGGCACCTTGCTTGCAAAAATGCATATTGAAGGGATGGGATTTCCGCATACGCGCGAAAATGCTTTATCGCTTAAAGGCTGGGAAAAATTGATTGATACGACATCGGAACGGTTGAATGAAATTGAGCCAGACTTACGCCGTTTGATTTTAGATGAATATAATTATTTGAGTGAAAATTGGCCAAATGATTTGCCGAAAGGCCCTGTGCATGCGGATTTATTTCCCGACAATGTATTTTTTGAAAAACCCTTCGGCAGACCATTACAGCTTACAGGCGTGATTGATTTTTATTTTTCTTGCACAGATTATTGGGCATATGACCTTGCCATCGTGGTGAATGCGTGGTGTTTTGATGCGCGCCATCGCTTGGTCAAAGAGCGCGTGCAGGCGTTGATGGAAGCCTATAA
>JAYTDB010000080.1:0-3173 GCA_043736135.1 Rickettsiales bacterium | reverse complement strand
AGCGACGCATTTTAAAACGCTTACTTATCATGAAGTGTTGGTGAAAGATTTGACGGTGATGGACGCATCCGCGATTTCCCTCGCCCGCGAAAACCAAATTCCGATTATGGTATTCTCAATCCACGAGAGCGGCAATTTCGCTGACGTGCTTTGCGGCAAAGGTAAATACACACTGATTCAAGACAAGAAAAAGGCAAAATAATATGACTGCTGACATCAATGAACTTCGCCGCCGCATGGATGGCGCTATTAAATCACTCCACACCGAGTTTGGTGGACTCCGCACAGGTCGTGCGAATGCCGCATTGCTCGAACATATTATGGTCGATGCTTACGGCAGTATGACGCCGCTGAATAACGTCGCCAACATCAGTATTCCAGAACCCCATTTACTGGCTGTGCAGGTGTGGGATAAAGGTGTCGTAAAATCCGTTGAAAAAGCGATTAACTCCGCAGGTTTGGGGCTGAATGCCGCATCGGATGGCCAATTAGTGCGTGTGCCAATTCCACCGCTGTCGCAAGAGCGTCGCGTTGAGCTGTCAAAAATCGCAGGCAAATATGGTGAAGCGGCAAAAGTATCGGTTCGCAACGTCCGCCGCGACGGTATGGATGCACTCAAAAAAATGGAAAAAGATTCTGAAATTTCCAAAGACGAACATAAAAAACGCGAAACTGAAATCCAAAAACTCACTGATGAGCTAATCAAAAAAATTGAAGAAACGCAGGCGACGAAAGAAAAAGAAATTCTCGGAAATTAGAAAAATGGTGTTTGGTGCTTTGTTCTTAGTGCTTAGTGGAAGATAATATATGCAACCTAGTATTAACCAAGAACCAAGAACCAAGAACCAAGAGCTACCGCGCCATGTCGCAATCATCATGGACGGCAACGGACGCTGGGCAAAATCACGCGGATTTGGGCGCACGCATGGCCATAAAAAAGGCGCTGAATCTCTCCGTACCATTTTAAATGCCTGCCGCGATAGTGGCGTTGAATGTTTGACCGTCTATGCATTTTCATCTGAAAATTGGCGCCGCCCCGAAGCAGAAATTTCTGACCTCATGCAATTGCTGCAACATTATTTGCATAACGAAGTGCAAACGCTGCATGAAAATAATATTCGCATGCATTTTATTGGCGACCTAAACGCGTTGGATGCGCCCATCCGCACACAAGTACAAGAAGCTATGGCGCTCACCAAACTCAACAATGGGTTTCATTTTACCATCGCGCTGAGCTACGGTGCGCGACAAGAAATGGTGCGAGCGGTACAAAAAATTATCGCACAGAATATTCCTGCCGAGAAAATCACTGAAGCGACCATCAGCGCGGCACTCGACACTGCCGAATTGCCCGAACCTGATTTATTGATTCGCACGGGCGGCGAACATCGTCTTTCTAATTTCCTTTTATGGCAATCTGCTTATACTGAATTTTATTTCACCGATATTTTATGGCCAGATTTTGGCAAAGAGGCTTTCGCACAAGCACTCGCCGATTTCGCTGGAAGGGAACGACGTTATGGAACTGCAGAATAAATTTGAAGGGCTAAAGCCTCGTATTATTTCCGCGGCAGTGATGGCGATTATGGCACTGACATGCCTATCACTCGGCGGCATGTTTTTTATCGGGCTGATTATGCTTGCCGCCCTGCAAATGATTCGCGAATGGGATAGCATCACGCTGAATGAAAATATTATTTGGCGTTTATGCGGCCTTGGTTATGTGGCGCTTCCCTGCGCGAGCCTTGTCTGGCTGCGCGGATTAGACGGCGGATTTGGTATCGTTTTATCGTTATTTTTAGCCATTTGGGCAACCGACATTGGTGCTTATTTCGCGGGCCGTATCATTGGCGGGCCAAAACTAGCCCCGCAAGTAAGCCCAAATAAAACATGGGCGGGCTTATGTGGCGGCATGATTGCCGCAGCCTTCGCGCTTGCGATTGCAACGTCTTTTTCTTCCTTCCCTAAATCACCTGCGAACGCGCTGCTCATCGGTATTTTGCTGGCACTATTCGGACAAATTGGCGATTTATTTGAATCATGGTTGAAACGCCGTGCTGGTGTGAAAGATTCCAGCAACCTTATCCCCGGTCATGGTGGATTGCTTGACCGCGTCGATGGCATTATCCTTACTGCGCCACTCTATGCACTGCTCGTATCGGTCGCATGAAACAGGTAACGATTCTTGGTAGCACGGGAACAATCGGCGTAAACACGCTCGATATTATTGCCGCGCACCCTGAACGTTTTTCCGTAAGCGTACTTACTGCACAAGAAAACGTGGCTTTACTCGCCCAGCAAGCCCTAAAATTCAAACCCGACCATGTCGTCATCGGCAATAAAGCGCATTACGCCGAACTAAAAACATTGCTGAATCATTCTGGCATCGAAATAAGCGCTGGCGAAGATGCTATCGTTGATGCAGCAGGCTTGTCTTGCGACGTAGTCATGTCCGCCATCGTGGGTAGCGCAGGCCTAAAACCAACGCTTGCCGCCATACGTACCGGCACCCGCATTGCTCTTGCCAATAAAGAATGTTTGGTATGTGCGGGCGAATTAATGAATGCCGAAATCAAAAAACATGGCGCAACCGTTATTCCCGTTGACTCAGAACATAGCGGCGTATTCCAACTCATCGCAAATACGGACGCAAGCCACATCAAAACAATCACGCTGACGGCATCAGGTGGCCCTTTCCGCAACCACACATTTGAGCAGCTAAAACATGTGACGGCGGCCGAAGCAGTCAAACACCCCAACTGGAATATGGGTGCAAAAATTTCGGTGGATTCAGCAACGCTGATGAATAAAGGCATCGAGCTGATTGAAGCGCATTATTTATTTGGCACACCTGCGGCGCAATTGGGCGCAATTATTCACCCGCAATCAATTATTCATGCACTGGTAGAAATGATTGATGGTTCGGTACTCGCGCAGATGTCGGAACCCGATATGCGCGCACCGATTGCATACGCCCTCGCTTACCCCAACCGCATCACCACGCCAGTAAAAAAACTCAATCTTGCCGCACTTAAATCGCTTGATTTCGAAACGCCCGATGAAACGCGATTCCCTTGCCTTGCTCTTGCCAAACAAGCGCTCATTGCCGGCGGCAGCGCACCAACGGTTTTAAATGCCGCGAATGAAATCGCCGTAGCGCGCTTCTTAAAAGG
>JAYTDB010000079.1:0-3038 GCA_043736135.1 Rickettsiales bacterium | reverse complement strand
CAACGTTTCGATGTCATTGTCGTAAGCCAAATCGGCAACACCCGTTTTGTGTGTGTGCGTATCCGCGCCACCCAAATCTTCTTGTGTCACGATCTCATGCGTCACTGTTTTTACCACTTCAGGGCCCGTCACAAACATATAGCTTGAACCGCGCACCATCACGATGAAATCCGTCAATGCTGGAGAATACACCGCGCCACCCGCGCAGGGTCCCATGATAACCGAAATTTGTGGAATCACGCCCGATGCAAGCACGTTGCGTTGGAAAATTTCTGCGAAACCACCGAGCGAATCCACGCCTTCTTGAATACGCGCGCCACCTGAATCCAGCAAACCAATAACCGGCGCGCCGACCTTCATCGCCATATCTAAAATTTTGCAGATTTTTTGCGCGTTTGTTTCAGAAAGTGAGCCGCCGAGAACGGTAAAATCTTGGCTGTAAATATAGGTTACGCGGCCGTTAATCGTACCATGTCCCGTTACACAGCCATCACCTGGAATATGGTTTTTATCCATGCCGAAATTGGTGCAACGATGTTCAACGAACATGTCATATTCTTCAAATGAATCAGGATCGAGCAATACTTCAATACGCTCACGCGCAGTCAGCTTGCCTTTTTCATGTTGCGCTTCCACACGAGCCGCACCGCCGCCCTGACGAGCGCGCTCACGCTTCTTTTCCAACTCACCAATAACGGAGTTTGGAGCCACATTCTTCGCCTGCGTGTCAGGAAGAAGATCTGGGTTAATGCGTGATTTGCGTGCTAAATTCATAACTAATCCACCTTGTTAAAAAAATGAAATTAGAGTGCGAATCATGCCGCGTCAAGCAGCTTTAAAAACTCGCCTGCTTCGATAATTTCCGCTTCCATTTTGGCAGCACGTTTATCGGCCTCATCGTCCCTGCCCCAGCGGCTTGCCTGCGATTCTTCTTCCAAGCGCGACAAGCGAAAGGCTTCTTTTGCGGAAAGTTGTTTTTCGACCACTGCCATCGCCAGCACTAAACTGGAACATAATGATGAGATAATCGACGCAGCAGAAAGCTGAAAAGCGTCGAGCGAATTTAGATATTTTTGCAATTCTTCATGCAGCACGGCAGGCTGCGTGGCGGGCATTACGCTACCTGTCGTTTGCCAAATCGCACCGAGCTTGCCACTCGACCATGTTAAAATCGGCGTCCATTCTTTTTTTTGCTGCTCAGCAAGCTCAGCCGAATCCAGCGAACGATAACACAACGTGTCCGTATCCGCGTAAGTCATCAGCGCTTCCACCACCATCTGGGTTTGTGGCGCAATGCGGTCAATCGCCGTGTAAGCCAGCATAGTGAGCGGCTTGAGTTTTTCACCCGCTTCTTTTGTAATCGCATCTGCGAGGGCTTTTGTTGGCAAATCAAAATTATTTTTAGCAGGGGTTTGCACAGGTTTTGTCATGGATTATGCACCTTTCGGTATATCTAATTCTAATGCTTTGAAGGTTGTTTTCATGTGCGGTGGCAGCGGTGCAGATACGTCAATTTTTCGCCCCAAAATATCCGCAGGAATGATGATGCGGCGGGCATGCAAATGCAGCTGGTTGGCGACATTGATATTGCTCATGCCATGTTCGCGGTGATTATATTTAGGATCGCCGACAATCGGGCAGCCAATCTCTGCCATATGCACACGTAGCTGATGGGTGCGGCCGGTAATCGGCTTCAACTCCATCCACGCATATTTCCGCGCGAGTGATTCCACCGTGCGATATTCAGTGATGGCGCGTTTGCCATCCTCATCATTCACCCCTACCCGCTCATAAACCGAATCATCATCTGCCGATTTCGCGAGCTTCATATCAATCGTGCCTTGCATTGGCAGTGGCGAACCATAAACCAACGCCCAATAAATTTTTTCCAGGCCATCTTTGCTGGAAAATGCTTTGGCGAGTTTTGCCGCGATGCTTGCCGAACGCGCTAACACCAACACGCCGCTGGTATCGCGATCAAGGCGGTGCACCAGCTTCGGACGCGCAGGCATTTCAAATTGCAGCGCATCAAGTAAATCATCGACGTTTTTGGTCACCTTGCTGCCGCCCTGCACAGGCAGGCCAAACGGTTTGTTGATTATCAAGATATGCTCATCGCGATAAATCACAGATTTTTGCATCATCTCAACGTCTTTAGGATCAAGGCGCTTAAAGGTCGAGGCGGACTTCTTCTCGGTCGCCTCTTTGGTCATCTCAAATGATATATCGATGGTTTGTCCGACCAATACATGCTCTGACGTTTTAGATTTTTTGCCATCAAGGCGAATTGTGCCCTTACGCAATTGTTTTTCCAACATGCCGTGCGCGAAGCCCGGATAATGGCGTTTAAACCAGCGATCCAAGCGAATATCTGCATCATCGAGTGTGATTGTATGTTGGGGCATTAGGCTCTGCTAACTAATAATAATGGGGTTTTACATGCGATTGGGTAAGCTGATCCGCTAGGCAGGCTGCGTAATGCGTAGTGGTGACTACGTATTAGCAGGCTAACAACGCGGGCGGCCACCCAAGCCATGCCCTGCGGGTGGTCGATACGCTGCACACTATTGCGTCGAACCCCTTGCCCATAGTCCCTGCTATGAGCTGCGGGCTTTTCCTTATATTGTTTTGCGTATCGTTCCATAAAACCTCATTATTATTAGTTAGCAGAGCCTACGCCACCCATTTCACCAGCAAAATACCAAATAAAAGCGCCATCAAACTCAATATAACCGAAGCAGCCACATATATGATGGCTTGCGTGTAAAGCCCGCGTTCAGCAAGTAAAAACATATCCAGCGAAAAGGTAGAAAAAGTGGTGAATCCACCGAGCACGCCAACAGCAATCAGCAAATGCAAGTCCTTGGCTTTTGCCAAGCTCGGCATCACCAACACAGCGGCAATCCACGCGCCCATAAGCAACGAGCCGAGTACGTTTACCGACAGCGTACCATAAGGAAACGACGTGCCGTTCAGCCGCGCCAGCATATCGGTCGCAGCATAGCGCAGCATAGCCCCGAAAGCCCCACCACACGCAA
>JAYTDB010000078.1:0-8974 GCA_043736135.1 Rickettsiales bacterium | reverse complement strand
TCCCCTGCCACCAGTAATGGTGGCTTGCTGTAACACTGCGAGGGGAATTGTATGACTACATCAAATAAACGCTAGGTCGGAGGTTCGAATCCTCTCGATCCCACCATTTTTAAAAACGCGCTGAATCAATTCTCGCAGGTTCCCACCAGTATCTTTACAGCCAGCCTTTTTTGCGGAAATAGAGGAACGGGATGAGGGCACACATTGACATTAGCGCAATCGCCATCGGGTAGCCCATTGTCCAATCCAGCTCGGGCATAATTTTGAAATTCATGCCGTAGATACTGGAAATCATCGTCGGTGGCAGGAAGAACACGGCAACGACCGAGAAAATTTTGATAATCATATTTTGCTCAACGTTAATCATGCCAAGTGTGGCGTCGAGCTGGAAGGTCACTTTGTCGGCGAGAAAGTCGGTTTGCCGCATGAGTGCCTTTACGTCAGTAGTGAGTGTATAGACATCTTGTTTGACTTCTTTGCTGTTGCTCGGCACTTCCATGAAATAATACAACATGCGATTGAGGCTATATAGGCTCTCATTAATTTTAGAATTTAAATCAGCGCAAGTGCCGAGACGGCGGATAACCGCTTGCATGATTTGCGAAGGATTGCGTGAATTCTCGGTGATACTACTGCCGAAAATATCATGCGATAGTGCATCTAAATCTTGTACCACCACTTCGGAATTATGCGCGACACGTGTAATGATTTCTTCTAAGAGGCCCTCTAATATGCTGGCACCACAGGTGAATTTTTGCGGATGGCGGAGAAATCGCTGAGCAAAGTTTTGGAAAGATGTTGGCGAAATATAGCGCATGGTCACCAGATATTTTTCATGCAACATAAACGTCACGGCGCTGGTCTGCGGGTAGGGCGAATCGATTTTGGTAATCAGCGCGGCGGTCATGTAAGACACACCATCTTCATGATAAAAACGGTTCAGCACCTCGTTTTTCCAGACCTCTTCTTTGGACGGAATCTGAATTTGCATCTGCGTTTCAATGAAGCGCTCTTCTTCCAGCGTTGGATTGAAAATATCAATCCATAGCGTATCCGCAGGAATGGGGTCGCCTGGATTGATGAACCCCGCCGAGACACTATTTCCATGTTTAAAGAATATGCTTATCATGCGCCCATCATGCGCCTGATAGATTAAAATTTAATTGACGCGCAGTAGACTTATTTATTAACTCTAACTTTTGCTTCAAATCCGCTTGGAATGGAGCCTCCTTAAAAAAGCATGTACTTCATGTACACTTACTTTTTTCGGTTTCCATTCCGTCGCACTTTATCGCAAAAGCGAGTTATTGAAGAAGTCTAATAGTTATTTCTGTCCGTTCAATACCGCATGTGCTTGTTTTTCATCGAGTGCATTTTCCCATTTGGCGACGACGATGGTGGCGATGCCGTTGCCAATCAGGTTGGTGATGGCTCGCCCCGTTGACATAAAACGATCGACTGCGAAGATGAGTGCTAAGCCCACGGTGAGTGCTTCATCGGGCATGATTTTCATCGATCCGAGCGTTGCTGCTAGAATAATAAAGCCGCTACCCGTTACCCCCGCCGCGCCTTTGGAGGTGAGCAATAAAATGCCGAGTAGGGTTAGTTGGTGCCATAATGTTAGCTCGGTATTGGTCGCGTAGGCGATGAAAATCGCCGCCATCGTCAGGTAAATTGACGTGCCATCGAGGTTAAACGAATAGCCTGTCGGAATCACTAGGCCAACCACTGGTTTTGCACAACCCAGATGGGTGAGTTTTTCAATCATGCGCGGCAATACGGTTTCGGACGAAGATGTACCAATCACGATTAATAATTCCTCACGGATATAGCGGATGAATGAAAACACACTCATTTTGCAATAAAAACGCAATACGCCGCCCAATATAAAAATAATAAATGCCGCACAGGTGGCGTAAAAAATCACCAATAATTCGCCTAAATCGGCAAGCGAGCCAACGCCGAATTTACCAATCGTGTAGGCCATCGCACCAAACGCGCCGAGTGGCGAGAGCTTGGTGATGATATTAATCATTTGAAACAGGATATGCGAGAAATCATTGATATTCTCAATCATTCGTTGCCCTGCCTTGCCCATATGGCTTAACGCGCTGGCAAACAACAAGGCAATCAGTAGCACTTGCAGAATTTCGCCCTCGGCAAACGCGCTGACAAACGTATGCGGAATAATGGTCATGAAGAACTCCAGCGTGGTTTTCATATGACCGCTGGAAATGGTTTTTTGCACTGCCGACACATCAATTGTGCTGGCGTCGATATTCATGCCCATACCCGGTTTGAGCAGATTAACAACAATCAAGCCCATGATGAGCGCAATCGTGGTGATGATTTCAAAATACAGCAGTGCTTTGCCGCCAACGCGTCCGACTTGTTTCATGTCGCCCATACCAGCAACGCCCGTGACGATGGTGCAGAAAATAATCGGTGCAATCATCATTTTAATCAGGTTGATGAAACTATCACCCAGTGGCTTCATGGCAATGCCAATATCGGGTGAGGCATAACCCACCACGACGCCTAAAATAATAGCAACAATGACTTGAAAAAATAAATCTTTATATAAAGGTTTTTTGGGCTTTGCAGCCGTTGATGTCGCGGTCATTGAGAATCTCTCCTGCGTGGTTTTTTGCCCTTATTTTTGTAATTTTTTATTATTATTGAGGCATTTTCATGGTGGTAAACTGTGCGCTTTTACGCGATTTTGAGGTAAAAGAACAGCAAAAAACGCATAGCTGCTATGCTATAGTGACAAGATGGAAATGACCGCGCGACCATAGCGACGGCTATCCAGCGTTTTAAAGCCTTCGGGATATTCCACCGCTTCTTTTTCATCATGCTCGGTGATGATGATGGCGTCTTCGGCAAACCAGCCGCCAGCCTTCAGTGCGAGTAGGGCTGGGGGGATGAGTCCTTTGGAATAAGGTGGGTCGAGAAATACCATCGAATAGGTCTCGCGGGCGCGTCCGAGCTTGGTCGCATCGGCGGAAAAGAATTGGCAATTATCCATCTCGTTCATGCGGGTGGCGTTGCCCTTCGCGATGGCGAGTGCATCGCGCGAAGAATCAATGAAGGTCACGGTTTTTGCCCCGCGTGATAAGGCTTCTAGCCCGAATGCGCCGGTGCCAGCAAAGACGTCGAGCACGTTTTTATCCGCAAACGGGTGGTCGTCCAGCCCCAGCTTGCCATGTGCCAAGATATTAAAAATAGACTCGCGCGCGAAGTCAGACGTTGGGCGGATGGTTTTGCCATTATCCGCGCCTAAATCAATTCGGCGGCCTTTATGTTTTCCAGAGATGATACGCATGATTAAATGGGATTAGGGATGAGTGATGAGGGATTAGAGGATGAAAGAGGTAAGATGACAAGATGAAAATGAAATTTTCGTCATTGCGAGGAGGCAAAGCCTCCGTGGCAATCTAACTATTGAATAAAGTGATGATTATATTAACAAAAAATTAAGGGGGGGGGGTGATATGTTTTGCGAATGAAACAAATTCCTAATTTAAGAAATTCTGCCTTTACCCTCGTTGAGTTATCCATTGTGCTTGTTATTATCGCGCTGGTGATTGGCGGTATTGTGCTGGGGCGGGACTTGATACAAGGCTCTGCTATTCGTGCGACCATCAGCCAGTTGAATCAATTTAATGCGGCTATGAACACGTTCCGCCTAAAATATGATGCGATGCCTGGTGATATGGGCAGTGCAAAGGCAGCTCAGTTTGCTTTTTCTACTAGGCCAACTTCTAGTCCATATGGTTGCGGCTATGGGAATGAAAATGGCATCATTAATTCGTGGAATATAACATGGGCGACCAGTTGTAATACTTCTTCGGGTTATGTTCAATTTGGTGAACCGATGATGTTTTGGGTGGATTTGAGTGCTGCCAATCTGATTCCTTATACCTTTAATACGGCGACAATGCTTGCAAATCC
Source organism: Rickettsiales bacterium (assembly GCA_043736135.1). Taxonomy (GTDB): domain Bacteria; phylum Pseudomonadota; class Alphaproteobacteria; order Rickettsiales; family SXRF01; genus JAYTDB01. Next base: position 5,020 of record JAYTDB010000078.1, on the reverse strand, counting down.
TGCAAGTATTGCGGAAACGACGACTCCTGGATTGAGGGATTACTATCCACCGGCTAAATTAGGGGGCGGTAATTATTTCTTTGCTTTTAGTACGATGGTATCAAGCGGGGCGGGTTCTGGCGGTGTAAAAATGGGTAATTATTTGGGCTTGGCAAATATTACGCAAGCTGTTTTTTGGATGGGAACTACCCAGCTATCTATGAGTATTGCTCAGGCTTATGCTATTGATAGTAAAGTCGATGACGGTTTGGCACTCTCAGGCGGGGTATTAGCTAAATATGTTGCTTCCAATATGTTGCATGATATGGGCGATGGATATACGGGATGTAATCAATACGGCTCGTCTTATGCAACGGGTATGAAAACGTATGGCCATGATAGCGTCACCTGTGCGCTTATTTTCAAATTCCCGTAATCACTTTCCAATAAAGCTCTCGATGGTTTTGGCGGGGACTTCTTTGAGTTCGCCTTTCGGCAGGCTACCTAGCACAAACGGCCCGTAAGACAGGCGGAGCAGGCGGCTGACCTTGCAACCAAAATGGTCGAATACCTTGCGGATCTCCCGGTTTTTACCTTCTTTAAGGGCGACCGTTAGCCAGCAATTATCGCCTTGTTGTTTGTCGACGATGGCTTCGATGCTGCCATAATGCACGCCTTTGGAGACGATGCCTTTTTTCATCTCTGCAATCATACGTGGGGTGATGTCGCCGAACACACGCACGCGGTAGCGACGAATCCACGCGTTTGAGGGTAGTTCTAATTTGCGGGCCAATTCCCCATCGTTGGTGAGGAGGAGCAGTCCTTCCGAATTTAAATCTAACCGCCCGACCGAAATCACGCGTGGCATGGAGGTGGGCAGTGCGGAAAACACCGTCGGCCGTCCTTCAGGATCTTTATGGGTAGTGACCAAGCCAGTGGGTTTGTGATAGAGCCACATGCGCGTCGGCTCTTTGGCTTTGAGTTTTTGGTTATCAACCGTCACTGTATCCGCTTCAGTCACGTTCAGCGCGGCGCTGGTGATGACCTTGCCGTTGACTTTTACCATGCCTGCTTCAATCCATGTTTCTGCCTCGCGCCTCGAACATAAGCCCGAACGGGCGATGCGTTTGGCGATGCGTTCGCCAGGATGGGATGAGGGATGAACGATGAGGGATTTATTGGAATCCGTTTTTGGCTTTTTCATTATATATTTTCCTTGGTCATCGGGTGATCGGGTCATCCAGTTATCCCCTTACATGCTTCCACAAATGCCTCAAAAATTTTACTATCGGCACCGCTCACGTGATATTCAGGGTGCCACTGCACGCCTAGGCAAAATGGGTGACTTGGCAGCTCGATGCCCTCAATGACGCCGTCGGGCGCAAGTGCGTTAATCAGCGTGCCCGCCGCGGGGGTGGCGATGGCTTGGTGATGGGCGGAATTAACCGCCATTTTATCCGTACCAACGATACGCGCAAGCAAGGTATCAGGCGTAATTTTCACCTCATGCCCCGCCTCATCGCGAGAGTTCGGCTGTTCATGCGCTAGCGCATTTGGAATGCTGTCAGGAATATGCTGAATCAGCGTGCCGCCAAGGATTACATTGAGTAATTGCTCACCGCCGCAAATGCCTAATATCGGTTTTTTGCGCTCAATGCAGCCCTTGGTGATGGCCCATTCAAATTGCGTCCTGCGTTGTTTAAGCACCACGGTTTCATGTTGTGAGCTAGCACCGTAAAGGCTGGGGGCAACGTCAAATGCGCCGCCGGTAATCATCAGTCCGTCGATGAGTTCGAGATATTGTTCAACCAACTCCACCTCATGCGGCAACGGAACTGGCACTGCGCCGAGCGCGCTTATGGCAGAACAATAATTCTCACGCAGCGCGTACCACGGCTTTTTAGAATAAGTCGGGGTTTCCTCATAATCAAGAGTGATACCAATAATGGGATGTTTTTTCATAATATTCACTTCACTTCATAACCCTACCATGCTGCAAACAGCTATTTTCTTCGCTTCCGTTGCTCATGTACTTATATGTACACTGCGCTACGGGTCTTGAAAACACCTGTTTTCGCTAGCGGTACAATTATGAATTAAAGCGACTATAATATTCATTTGTTTGCGGTTTTTTAACTTATAGCTGCTTTGATGGGGGTAGGTCTAATACTTAATGGAAGTTGCGCGTGAAAAATTTTTCAATTGAAACGATTGTCGGGACATTCTTTGGTTTTGCGATGATTTTTATCGCGATTATTCATGGCACAAATAATTATCTATCATTTATAAGCGCTGAAGGCTTCATGATTGTCATTGGCGGCGCGGTGGCAAACGCCTATATGAGCTATAGCGCGCAGTCAGTTGGGCAGGCATTTGCCGCTATATCGCATATGATGCAAAAACCAAAAGCGACGCATGAGGGTTTAAATTCCGAAATTATGCGGTTGATTAAGTGGGCATATTTGGTGCAAGCCCGTGGGTATGCGGGCTTGGAAGGCGAGATTGGCACAAAAATCAAAGAACCGCTGCTTCGTTATGGCGTTGAGTTGGTAGTCACTGGCTATAAACCTGAAATGGTTCGCAGTATGATGGACACTGCCGTTGAGGCTGAATTTGAGCGCCGCATCACGCCCGTAATGGTGCTTAAAAACATGGCATCGACCGCACCTGCATTCGGCATGGTCGGTACGTTGGTGGGGATGGTGATTATGCTTCAGAATATTCAAGGTGATATGGCACTGATTGGTACGGGTCTTGCAGTGGCCTTACTTGCTACGCTGTATGGTGTGATTATGGCGCGTCTGGTCTGCTTGCCCGCGGCGGATAAGTTGATGCAAAAAGAAGAAGTGATGCGTTTCCGTAATTACATGATGGCAGAAGGCATGGTGTTGCTCGCGGAAAAACAAAGCCCGCGCTATATGCAAGATAAACTGAACAGCTTCCTTGATCCGCTGAATCATTTTAATTTAGATGTGCAGTTAAATAGTGGTGCGGCTGCTGCGGCAGAGCCTGCATGATTCCTAAACCACGCAGAGTAGCAGAAGATAATATCGATTCATGGCTGATGAGCTATGCCGATATGATTACGCTGCTATTGTGTTTTTTCATTATTTTCGTATCGGTTTCGGTGCCTAAACAAGATAAAATTACTGAAATTGCCGATGGTATGTCGGGTAAATTCGGCGCGGTGATGCATACGACGCCATTTAAAGATGCGGTGAATAGTATGCGCTTGGTGGTGGAAAAAAATGAACTGTACCGCGATGTTGCGATTGAAAACAGCATTTCAGGTATGGCGATGGAGCTTGCCAGCGGCAAGTTTTTTAAACAAGGTAGCGCCGAGTTCGACGTGACGAATAAGCCAGCACTCGATGAATTAATCAGTATCTTGCGCAAATCAGATTTGGTGAATTTTTCAATTATTATTGAATCACACACCGATGATTCCGCAACTGGCAACGGGCTATATCCCACCAATTGGGAATTATCGGCGGCGCGGGCAGCGAAGATTGCGCGGATGATGGTGGATGCAGGATTTCCGCCAGCACAGTTACAGGCCATCGGCCTTGCTGAATCGCATCCAAAAGTGCCGAATCGTGATAAAGATGGCAATGTGATTGCGCGTAATCAAGAAACCAACCAACGCGTAGTCATTCGTCTGTCTCGATTGCAATAACTAATAATCTATAGGCCTACTAATTATGACCCTAAACCCATTTGATCCATTGTTATTAGATGCACAACTGACCGAAGAAGAACGGTTGGTGGCGCAAACGGCGCGTGGCTATGCTCGCGAAAAATTGTTTCCGCGTGTGCTGGAGGCTAACCGTCATGAAAAATTTGATGCCGCGATTATGCGCGAGATGGGTGCGCTTGGCTTGCTCGGTGCTTCGATTCAGGGTTATGGCTGTGCGGGCGTGAGCAATGTGGCGAGTGGACTTATCTGCAAAGAAATTGAATGGGTGGATTCGGGCTATCGTTCGGCGCTTTCGGTGCAATCATCTCTCGTTATGCACCCGATTTATAGCTTTGGTTCTGACGCGCAAAAGGAAAAATATCTGCCAAAATTGGCGATGGGCGAGTGGATTGGTTGCTTTGGGCTGACGGAACCGAATCACGGCTCTGACCCCGGTGGCATGGAAACCCGCGCCACCAAAAAAGGCGACGGCTATATACTGAGCGGTGCCAAAAATTGGATTACTAACTCGCCGATTGCGGATGTGTTTGTAGTATGGGCGAAGGTGTTTGGCGATACGGATATTCCAGATGGCACGATAAAAGGCTTCATTTTGGAAAAAAGCATGAAGGGCTTGTCTGCGCCAAAAATTGAAGGGAAATTTAGTTTGCGTGCCTCTTCTACTGGCATGATTGCGATGGAAGATGTGGTGGTTTCTGCCTCGCAGATATTACCGAATGTGTCAGGCCTAAAAGGCCCATTTTCTTGTTTGAATAAAGCGCGTTACGGCATTGGTTGGGGTGCGCTCGGTGCGGCAGAATTTTGTTATGAAGCAGCGCGAACCTACACGCTTGACCGCGTACAGTTTGGCAAGCCGCTAGCGGCGAATCAACTGATTCAAAAAAAGCTCGCGGATATGCTAGTCGATATCGCATTTGGTTTGCAAGCCTGCTTGCGGGTAGGGCGTTTGATGGATGATAATAATTCCGCACCCGAAATGATTTCAATGATTAAACGCAACAATGCAGGCAAGGCACTTGATATTGCGCGCGTCGCTCGCGATATGCATGGTGGCAATGGTATTTCCGATGAATATCACGTCATTCGCCATGTGATGAATCTAGAAAGCGTCAATACCTATGAAGGCACGCACGATATTCATGCGCTGATTATCGGCCGTGCGATTACCGGTATCCAAGCCTTTAAAAGTGAGTAGAACATGAAACCTTTAATTACAGCACTTGCTTTGATATTCGTGCTTATGGGCGCAATCTATAGCTATTATAATTATTATCCTCCGCAGGCGAATAAAAAGCTGGTGCAGGCATCGCTGGATGATTTTTCGGCAGCGATTGCAACTAAAGA
>JAYTDB010000077.1:0-14788 GCA_043736135.1 Rickettsiales bacterium | reverse complement strand
GTCAGGAATCAGTTTCTCCATATCCTTGACCGCCTCACACCCCACATCCATTACCAGCTCCACGAAGGCATCCCGCGTGCCCGATGTTGGCGGTGGGCCATAAAGTTCAATATTCACAGCTGGGAAAGACGCATCCACATCGCTCCATTTTTTATTGGGATTCTCGACTAATCGTCCATCTTTCGGAATCTCGCGAGCAAGTGCTAAGAATAATTGCTTCTTGCTCATATTCAACAAAGGTGCGCCCAGTTTATTTACCAGCGCAATACCGTCATATCCCAGCTCGATTTGCTGAATATCCGTCACACCATTTTTGGTGCATTGCTCGCGCTCAGAATCTTTCATTGGCCGTGATGCGTTGACAAAATCAGGCGTATCATCGCCCAGCCCATCACAAAATAATTTGATGCCGCCACCCGTTCCAGTCGATTCCACTACCGGCGTTTTATAAGCACCAATCTGCCCAAACTGCTCTGCGGCAGCCGCCACGAATGGATATACAGTCGATGACCCCACCACGCGAATATAATCACGCGCCATGCTCTCGCTATGGCTTGCAATCAACAGGAGGCTTGCTAATATAGCGGCTAATTTATTCATGCGATTTATCCCTATGGTCGATTCACCGTGCATTGATGTGTGCCGTATCCATCCCGAAAATGATACGTGCGAGGGATGCTACCGCACGTTAGTGGAAATTGCAAACTGGACTCGACTTAATAACCAACAAAAGGCAGAAATCATTATGGCTACACAGCAACGCAAACAGTCAACAGTCCGTGGTTTCACACTGCTTGAAATCTCGATTGTCCTTGTGATTTTGGCGCTCATGATTGGCGGCATCACTGCGGGTAAAAACTTATTGCGCGTGGCGACCATGGATAAAGCGGCCGCGCAAATTGAGCAAATCCAATCTGGCGTAAAATTATTTTCCAACAAATATCAGTGCATGCCTGGGGACTGTGCGGATCCTGCTGCAATTAGCGGCTATACTTATAGTGGCAACGGCAATGGCTATTTAGGCAAAACATGGAATGACGATGAAAACAAAGGGTTTTGGGTGCATTTAAGCGCCAGCGGATTATATCAAGATGCTCTCGTCACCCATAATAGCTTGGCTGGTATGAAAGTGCCGCTGTTTCGCGTCAATCAAGGCTCGGTTCTCAACGCTTTTGGTGATATTAAATTTGGGCAAAATGTCGTGATGATTGCCTCCACCGATAGCAGCGGCGGCGTCACTGTGACCGAAGCAATTTATCTGGATGAAAAAATGGATGATGGTATCGCCGCTAGCGGCAGCATCCGCAGCACAGGCTATACAAGCATTTATGGGGCAAATCCACTATTTCCTCTCGCGGTCAGCAATTATGGTGGCACCGGAAAATGTACTACTGGCGGCGTTTATGTGGGCGGAACCACACGCTGTAATTTAGAAATTATTCTAGAAAAATAATTAGCCGTTCAGCAATTTATCAATATCATCATTTGATAATGCGGCCGGTGCTTCTGCAGCTTCCGCTGCGGCAGCTTCAACCGCTGGCGCTTCGGCTACGGGTTCACTGACAGACTCAGCCGCCACTTCAGCCACAGCTTCAACAGCAATATTTTCTACTGGGGCGGAGGCCGCCATCATATTTTCTGCGGGCAAGGGCACTGCTTTATCCCATGATTTTGGGTTCAACAAATTGCAGGCATATAAATTTTCGCGCTTAATTTTAAAGGCGTAATGAATACCGCTCATCTCCAGCGCCTCAATCGCACTGGCGGCTTGAATCGTCGTATAATTCTTAGCATCCGTATAAATGCGATACGCGCCATCAAGCACAGCAGAAGATTCCGCGCGCGCCAGTGGCAAATGTTCAAAAGGAATTGGATTGTTTTCTACCACAGTTTGCATCAGAACGCCCTCCAGCGCATACAGCCAAGAATATGTGTGACTTCACCATCAGGCGTGCCAAGCGGTAGCAAACAAGCGCGATAACGAATATTAATGCCCATCAAATTCACAAACTCAGACTCATCAATAACCGCATGTTTTTCATGCAGCACTTCATCAAATTTTCTAGCATTCGGCACTCGCACGGTTGATAGCAAGCGCAACGCAACATCATGATGGGTAACGTCGTCGCCAAACGCACCAATCAAATCCGTTCCTAAAAAACTATAACGATAACCGATACGACGCGTAACATCATCATTGCTAATTAAAAAGCACGATTCCCAAATGTCGGCAAGCGCATCAGGATCGATATCACTTTCCTTTGGAAATGGGGCATCTCCACGCGCATTATTCCAGTAGCTCAACAATATTTCATGTGAGCGATGATGCAATCTATCCATGGAATTTTCTTTCATTGCGAGCATCCTTTATCATCCCACACAGAGTGCTAACAAATCACTAATATCTGTAATTTTATCTGTATTTTTTTGAAAAATTTTTATACCCGCATTTTTTACTGTTTTTTGCGGGTTTTTTATGCTATGAATAATAGATGGAATCAGGTAGCAAACACACGGCAACAGACAGACAGAGTGTGCTTCAGTCCAACCTCTCAACACGCCGTGTTGATGCAGCGCACAAATTTTCCGCTTTTGAAGAACGCATGTCCATCGCTCCAGAAATGGCGGCCATCTCGCGTGATGACTCACTCAAAGCCATGCTCGCCCGCATTCGCGTGAATGCCCCTGGCGTTGTGTACGGCGAAGCGACAGAGGTTACAAACTCTGGCTTACCTGCACATCTCTCTAGAAAATTGTCGCTCGTTTAGAGCAATCCTTTAAAAACCAAAAAATGGCGTGAATTTAGCTCAGAATATCGAGTAGCGATTGCTCAATATTATTCTGCACCTGAATGGCTTTCAGATTTGCCTTATAATCATAAGACGCCACCTTCATATTCACAAGCTCTTCGGCTTGGTCGACATTCGGGCTATTCACAAAACCATATTCATCGGCTTGCGGGCTATCGGGTTGATAGAGTTTTTGCGTAGGGTTAGCCTTGGTTTGCACAATGGCAGTTGCCACACCGTTATTGCTAATCTGCACTACCTCTTTCGGCAAATACGGTGTATTCACCGTTTTTCCGTTGATATTAGAGCTGGTGGATTGCTGGTTGGCGAGATTGTCCGCCGCAACTGCAATACGCTTAGAAGCCACTTGTAGGCCGCTTAATGATGTGCTGATAGAACCAACCATAATATTCCCCCTGAAAAAATTATCTTCTAACGGCGTTTTCTAGTATTTTAGATTGAAGAATATAATGAGCCAGCGGCTCACCATCGCGGTATGTTTCCGAATTACCAAACACATAACAAGGCTGCACTATATCCGCATGCCTACTACGGTCTAAATCACCCGCATGTGAGGCAATGCGCCCAAAACCTCGTGCATCCAACCAGCGCTTTTGCTCTGCTGGTGAATCAACTGGTGCATCGAGCATTTTGCTGCTCATTGGCGCCTTTACCGATTTTGTCATCGCATTAAGCGCCTTGGCGCTAGTCGTAAAAATCACCAAATATCCCGTTTCATTTTTGCTATCGAGACACGTAGGCTGGCTATACTGAAAAATCTCAAATTTTTGATCAATAATGCCCTCATCTTGCAACGATTTGAATGCACCTTTCATTCGGTCTATATCTTGCTGATTTGTCTGCTCACCAAAGCTAATTTCAAGACTATGGCGCATAGTGTTTCTATCCGTCATCCGATCATGATAAGCAGCAGGAAACCAGTTTTTATGGTCTGACATCAGTTTGATAATTTGTTGCTCAGCCGACATGATTTTCTCTCAATGATGCTACTTATTATACGCCCATCTGATTAACGATTGGTTAGCACCTGCTCAATAGCTGACTCAGCGGCCTTTGCCAGCTGCTTGCGGTCTTGTCCAGCCTGCGGGATAATGGCAGGTAGCATATGCAATTCCACATCCACGCGCCCTATTCCCAGAAAATTAATCAGATGCGGCAATAGCGCCATATCGCCATACCACGCCACACTTGGCCATTGGCCCTTATCAATCGGCAGGCCGCTAATTTTCGTATAGCGAATAGCAAGCGGCTGGATGATGACAGGGATATTATCCCCCTCCACCACCGCCACGTCAAAGAATGCCGGCTTGAAGGGCAGCATATGCACCCCATCGCCCGTCGTTGCTTCTGGAAATAGGGATATAGCCGTACCTTCGCGGAATGCCTGAATGAGCGCTTGTTTCCCCTGCTCTATTGACTTCGCATTACGGGTGATAAACACCGAATCAAACAATCGGCAGCAATAGCCGATGAATGGCCATGTCGCTATCTCGGATTTTGGCGTAAAGCGTGCATCTATCACACTGGCGATGATGGGCACATCCAGATAGGAAATATGATTACTGACCAATAAAACGGGGCGCTCAATGGGTATTTCGCCGATAACCGACACATGCACATTGCCAATACGCAGAATCCCGCCACACACGCGGCGTAGCATATCATTTCGCCATGTTTTTTTACGCAGGAAATGAGCAAAAGATACTGGCAGCAGCCAAACAAGCAGCCACAACACCAAAAAAACAGCGTATATTACAGCACGAACCATTATAAATCTTCAAACCCGTTATCCGCGCCATAACGCGCAGCATATTTATCCGCCACCAAGTTGGATTTCACAATAATTCCAACATCCAGCGTGTTATATTCAGCATCAATAACGGCACCCTGCCCGATATACCCGCCCAAACGCAAATAGCCTTTGATAAGCGCTGGTAGCCCCGCGAAAGCGCGCTTCACATCAATTTCTTCTTTCGGCATTAAATTCATCTCAACATAACGCGAAGGCAGCGCGACCGAGCGCAGCTCAGGCGGTGCTAGATGATAGTGATGCAAATAAGACAGCGCCGCCCGATGTTCCTGTGGATCCACCCCATGAAAACTCGCGCAGCCAAACAGCAATGCGATATTGAATTTATTCATATACGCACCGATGCCGCGCCAGAGCAATTGCATCGCGGCGCGACCACGGAAATCGGCATGTACACACGAACGCCCCACCTCTAAAATGGGATCTTCGCAGCGCTTAATGGCTGAAATATCAAATTCGCTTTCCGAATAAAATCGTCCGAGTTTTTCAGCACCTTCACGGCGCAACATGCGATATGTACCCACCACGCGGTAACCGCCCTGCGGTTGGTGGTCAACCACCAGCAAATGATCACAATAATCATCAAATTCATCAAAATCACGTTTTTGCAGCGCCATTTCAGCGGTAGGCTTTGCGCCCCTCTCCTCGCAAAATACCGCATAGCGTAGCTTTTGCGCCGCCTCAATATCGGCAGCGTTATTGGCTATAATCACTTCCAACGAGCCCGCTGTAATTCCACCTAAATCAATATGAGGCATAACATCCTGAAGAATAGGTTTAAGCAATTAATCCTCCGAACCAATCGGCACAGCAAAAAGTTCTAATCGATGATCAACCAGCTTGTAGCCCAGTTTGCGAGCGATGTCTTTTTGTAATTTCTCAATTTCCAAATTGGTGAATTCAATCACTTTGCCTGATTTCAAATCAATCAGATGGTCGTGATGTTCACCGTCCGCTTCTTCATAACGTGCACGGCCATCGCCAAAATCATGCCGCTGGGTAATCCCCGCCTCTTCAAATAATTTTACTGTACGATAGACAGTGGCAATGCTGATATGCGGGTCAATCAACACCGCCCGCCCATAGAGCATTTCAACATCGGGGTGATCGGTTGAATCTGACAATACTTGAGCAATAACACGGCGTTGCCCAGTCATCTTCAACCCATGCTCAATGCACTTACTTTCAATCCGTGACGGCATAATTTTGTCCCTAAGCTGCTATTTTAGGGTAATCTACATGGGTAATTCTTATAAGGCAAGTATCAGCCAGCAAATAGGCATTAATATAAAAGTAACCTTCTTGGACTAGCCTTATTATATGCGTATACAAAATAGCCATTCTCAATCGGGTTTTTCGCTTATCGAGCTTTCGATGGTGCTGACTATTCTTATTCTAATTATTGGCGGGGTAACGCTTGGAAAATCCATGCTGCAAGCCGCCGCCCTGCAATCCGTCGTCGCGGATTATGATAAATACCGAAATGCCATACTTGCGTATCGAGATAAATATAACGAACTACCCGGTGACCATTCAACGGCAAGTAGCAATAATAGCGCGAATAGCAATGGTAACGGCGATAGTTTTATTGGTGATGCCAACTCCACAACAAGCTGTACACTCACAAACTATCAAGAACCATTTTATGCATGGCAGCATTTAAGCAACGCCTCGCTTGTGCCGAATGCCTATACGGGTATCACAACCGCTGTTTCCCCTGGGAAAAACGTGCCACTCAGCAAAGCAAACGGCGCATCATTCATGCTGAGTAATTATAAAAACACCGGCACCTGCGCATCATTTGCTACCATACCTAGTCATGTTTTATATTTAGGCATTCCAACTAGCAATCAATTGCCATTTACGGGAGTCGCCTTCACGCCTGAAGATGCAAAAGCGATTGATTTAAAAATGGATGATGGGAAACCTGCGCTCGGCAAAGTGATGACGCCAACATTAGGCGCGCAATTAGGCTGTGCAACAACCAATTCGGTTGACGCAGTTTATTCAACATCAACATCACTAAAATGTTCACTCATATTATTCTTGGGCTTTTAATGCATAGAAAAAACGGCTTCACACTGATTGAATCAAGCCACGAAGTGGCGAAGTCCCCGCGAAGGCGGGGATACACGTCAGCGTTTACGCTGATAGAGCTAAGTATGGTAATTTTGATTATCGCACTGGTCATCAGCGGTGCGTTCGTCGGAAAAAACATGATGGCAGCAGCAGAGCTTAGAACCGTCCTGAGCGAATATGATATGTACACCAAAGCCGTCAAAGAATTTTCTGATAAATATCAGGCAATGCCTGGTGATTTTGGTAATAGTGCGGCTACGGGGAATTGGGGGGCGGACACCTGCCCAGGTGGCGCAAACACTCCTAAGCGCGCCACATGTGATGGTGATGCAGATGGTACGATTGGCGATTGGCTAAATGGTGCACCACAAGGTGCGGTGAAACAACGTGAGTGGTTTTATGCTTGGCAACATCTCGCTAATGCGGGAATGATTGAAGGGCAATATTCGGGTGTTGCAGCAAGCGGCACAACCGTAACGTCCATCGGCACCAATGTACCGCGCTCTAAAATCAGCCGTGGCGGTGGGTGGACGCTGATGTATATGGCAACGAGTGACAACGGCGCCGATACGAATTTTTATTTCGCCCCTACCGCATCACATACACTTATTTTCGGCTCACAAACCACCAATTCATTCACTGATGCGGCAGTGCTGACACCCATTGAAACCAAAAACATCGATGATAAAATGGATGATGGCATGCCTTATACGGGCAATCTACGCGTCAAAAAAATCGTCGGAAATGTTTGTGCAATTGACTCAACTTCAACCGCCGCTTACAGACTCACCGCCGACACCAATGCCTGCCAACTGCTTTTTATGATGGGTATGTAATATGTTGACGAAAAAAAATGCCGGCTTTACCCTTCTTGAAATGCTGGCGGTGATTACGATTATCGCACTGATTGTTGGCGGCATTTTTACGGGTCGTTCGATGATCCGCAACGCACAGATGCAAAATGTGCTTACCGAATATCAGCAATATTCAACCGCAATTAAAAGCTTTCAAAGTAAATATCAAGCCATGCCTGGAGATTATGCCAGTGCAGCAACCACATTTGGTGCGGCAACCTGCACCGCTTCAATCGCAACAGCTGCGCCAACAGGAACCCTAAGCTGCAACGGCAATGGCGATGGCTATATTGCTATGGATTCCATGTTCGAGCATATTGCAGCATGGCGACAACTGGGTGTCTCAGGCTTTATCAGCGGTAATTATTCTGGTATGGCAACGACGGGTGATTGCGCCACTAATATGAATATTAAGGTAGGAGAAAATATCCCTGCCTCAAAATTAAATGCTGCCGGCTGGAACATCGCAGTTAGCACCTATAACGCCACCAGCTATTCCACTGGCAATGCGGGGGTTTACATTCCTATGAGTCTAGCCATTGACCATGCAAAAGAGCATTTTTTACGCGTTGGTGGCGCACTCCAAGATGATGCTGGAATTGACTGCGCACAATCTCAAGTCCCAGTCCTCACGGCAGAAGAAGCCTATCAAATTGACTTAAAAAACGATGATGGTGCGGTGACGACTGGGCGTATTCGCGGCATGTTTAATAACACCCCTACCCTATATAATAGCTGCAACAGCGGAGCAGCTGCAACGGGCGGTTATAATATCACCGCGGCAGGCATGAATTGTGCGCTAGCGTTTATACTGGATTGATCTTTACATCCAAACCAATATCCACCGCTGGTGCTGAATGGGTAATCGCACCCACCGAAATATAATCCACACCCGTTTCCGCAATCGCACTCACCGTAATTAAGCTTACACCACCCGTTGCTTCCAGCTTTACCGCGCCCGCAGTAATTTTCACTGCTTCGCGCATCATATCCAACGTCATGTTATCAAGCATAATACGGTCTGGTTTTGTAGGTAAAACAGCGACTAATTGCTCCAACGTATCGCACTCGACTAGTATCGGAATTGGGGATGAGAGATGAGGGATTAAAGCAAGATTTTTTTTGACTTTTTCTACCACTTCTCTAATCCCTACCCCCTCACCACCAGTCCTTACTGCAAGGTGATTATCCTTCACCAGCACTGCATCATCCAACCGCATACGATGGTTGACTCCGCCCCCCATTCGCACAGCATATTTATCAATCACCCGCAACCCTGGCATGGTTTTTCGCGTATCCAAAATTCTAGCTTTTGTACCCGCCACCGCATCCACATAGCGTCGCGTCAGTGTCGCCACACCACTCATCCGCTGCATCAAATTCAATGATACCCGCTCACCCGCAAGCAGCGTTCGCGCATCGCCAGAAACGGTAGCAATAATTGTTGATTTTCCAACAAGCTGTCCATCTTTCATCAGCGTACGAACCACAACCGGTTTTTCAAACTCCGCATAAACCAACATCGGCATATCAACGCCGCAAATAACCATCGGTTCACGAGCGACAAACACCATCTCCGCCGTTGCATCTTCAGGAATCAGCAATTGCGAAGTGATGTCGCCGCTGCCAATGTCTTCCGCCAGCGCAGTTTTTATCAAACTCTTCAAGGCTTCTTGATAGGTCATAGATTAGCGCTCTTTTTGTGGTTGGTGTTTTAAAACACTCTCAATATCTCTCACTAATGTGCAAACATAATACCCATCTCTACCATTATAACGCTGATTTAAGGCCTCCACTTTTTTGACGAATTCAGCGGCATCTGGCTTATCCGAATCTTGCAACATGCTATGCTCCACAACAACCTCATAAACAGATTGTGTGACCGCCCTAAGCCCAACAGGAGTATATCCTGTTCTTTTAATTCCACTGTTTCCTTCAGAATTCAAACCATCCCACAACAGGTTTTTTAGTGCGGATTGAAACGCCTCTTTGTTAGCCTTGCTAGCAGGTTTTCTGCATAAATCTTGCAACTGATTAAGTGTGGAATTTACTTTTTTAAATACATCATCTAAATGGGATATAGTCATAGTTTCACCCGGAATGATTTCCATCTCGACAGGAGGCAAACCTTTGGTCAAAGCATTATAACGCGCTTGAAATTCATGCGTCTCTTTGATCAATGCCCCCACATATTGTCGAAGCTTCATACCCTCAGAAAGCAAAGAATTAGCGTCACTGCTAAACGTAATATCGCCTATCGTACCTGCAAAACGCGGCTTCGCGCTGCGCTTGATTTCACGCTTAACATGAGATGAATCATCACTTTTGGGTTTAGTCATGCAAGCCGCTCAAAATATGAGTTTTTGTGATATGTAATGTCATTAGGCATTATAGCCTATTTTTATTCCCCGCGCGACCATTTATCGGGCTTGTTTTTGCGTTTTTCAGCCTCGGCTGCCCATGATTCGTTGCGGTTTTTGCTATAATTCTCACTAATTTCTGCAACGCTGAGCGCGTGTGTCATAGCTGGCTTACCTTCTACATATGGCCATAAAGGCACCAGAGGTG
Source organism: Rickettsiales bacterium (assembly GCA_043736135.1). Classification (GTDB taxonomy): domain Bacteria; phylum Pseudomonadota; class Alphaproteobacteria; order Rickettsiales; family SXRF01; genus JAYTDB01. Next base: position 4,667 of record JAYTDB010000077.1, on the reverse strand, counting down.
TGCGCCGATGCCCTAATTTGTGGCGACCTTGCATTTTCACTTCCTCTCCGCCAATCGATTGATCGGGGAGATTATACCCTGGCCAACTAAGCGCGCGATAAGCCGCCTCATCAGCAGCAATCGGCATTTGTGCTTTCTGCTTTTCTTCATATTTTGTGCGTTCGCGGACTACTTGTACATGCGCTTTACGCGCTTTATCCCACTCTCCTTGATATTCTGCTTCGGGTGTGGTTGCGATAGATGTAACACGGTTAATCAACGCTTCGCCATCACGCACACCAATTTGATTCATAGCGCGTGACATGGATGCATGAAAATCATAACCACCGTTGATGATAAGCTCATTCACATCCGCTAAAACAGCAGGCAATTTTTCATTTGGAAATAATTCACGAACAGCATCACACAAGCCTACATCGTGCAACTCTTCACGCGCTGCTTGAGAAAAACCGTCCATAACAGTCTGATGATCTCTAGCTATAGCACGGTAATCATCCCCCGCCCTCATGCGGGTAAGCGTATCAGATGAATGCTCTATTCGCATTATTTGCAGCGCTTTGGCTTCGTCAGATAATGTGGAATGGCCATCTTTTATTTCATCAATCGCAGCCATAATCTGCCGACGTGTTGGCTTCAGCGCCCGCAATTCTTCCTCGCGTTCACGAATATGATACTGGATGGAATGCAGCGCACCACCACCCAAATCAGCTAAACGCATATGCCCTAGCTCATCAAGCGCCTTTACTTCTGGCAAATCGAGAAAGCCACCTGTTGCACCAAATCGTTGAACGGTTCTATGCGCTTCAAAATAACTTTTTAGTGTTTCTGCTAGCGCAGAAATGCGCCGCTGTGGGCTGCTGACCTTAGCCACCACATCCACCAACTGCCCAACCTGTTGCGGCATAGCAGCCGAAACGCCCAATCCCCATAATTGTGTTAAAAATCGTCTGCGACTATTATCGTCTGCCATATATCATTCCACCTGTTTTAAGTAGTTTATTTTCACTCATTTAGCCCCACACTAACAGTTGATATTTATTAAGATTGTGTGACAGCGCAGGTAGCGGTTGCAAGTTACGAAGCACCCCCTATTATCCGCCAATGACTCTAAAAATAACCACACATCAATATGATACCCTGATTATCGGCGCCGGAGGTGCGGGTTTGCGGGCGGCTGTTGCAGCATCCGCCAAGGGCGGCAAAGTGGCTATTATCAGCAAAGTATCCCCCACCCGCAGCCATACAGTCGCCGCGCAGGGCGGCATCAATGCTGCTCTCGGCAACCGCGCTGCCGATGATTGGCGGTGGCACGCATTTGACACCCTCAAAGGCTCGGATTATCTGGCGGATGAAGACGCGGTGAATTTCATGTGCGAAGCAGCACCCGCCGCGATTGTCGAACTAGAACGCATGGGCATGCCGTTTACCCGCGATGAAAATGGCAAAATTTATCAACGTGCTTACGGCGGGCAACGCACCGATTTTGGCGCGGGTTCGCTGGCGTATCGTGCTTGCGCGGTGGCGGATCGCACTGGACATTCCATGCTGCATACGCTTTACGCGCAAACCAAAAAAGCGGGCGTGAAATATTTTGTGGAATTCATCGCGATTGATTTAGTGATGAACGATGACGGCGCCTGCACGGGCGCGCTGGTGTGGGAATTAGACACCGGTGAGATACATTATTTTGCGGCGAAAACCACCATCATCGCCACTGGCGGCTTCGGGCAAGCATTCGCAGCCACCACCGCATCATCCATTTGCACAGGCGACGGCGGCGGCATGGCACTTCGCGCAGGACTTGCGTTGCAAGACATGGAATTCATCCAATTTCACCCGACCAGCTTATACGGGGTGGGGGTATTGATAACCGAGGGTGCGCGGGGCGAAGGTGGCTTTTTACTGAATGGCAACGGTGAACGTTTTATGGAGCGTTATGCGCCCCACACGATGGAGCTTTCTTCGCGTGATGTGATTTCACGCGCAATGATGCAAGAAATTGCCGAAGGGCGCGGCGTGAAAGATGCGTATTTATGGTTAGATGTGCGCCATCTACCCGCGGATGTGTTGCAAACCAAGCTGCCATCGGTGCGCGAAATATGCAAAACATTCGCCCGCATTGATGCGACCAAAGAACTGATTCCCGTCATCCCTGCTGTGCATTTTACCATGGGCGGAATTCCCACTAACGCGCAGTGCGAAGCCGCACCGCATTTACTTGCCATCGGTGAGGCCGCCTCGACGTCCGTGCATGGCGCGAACCGCTTGGGGTGCAATGCGCTGTTGGAACTTGCCGTATTTGGTAAACTCGCAGGTGAAAAAGCAGCACAGCAGAAGGAATTTCCGCGCCCCGTCACCGCGCAACAATTACAAGAAAAACTGGGATTCTTTAATGCGCTACGCGCGCGCCGTGGCTCGCTGAAACCAACGCACTTCAAGCGCGTGATGAAAATGACCATGCAAAATCACGCCAATATTTTCCGCAATGGTGGCACGCTGGCGGAAGGGCAAGAAAAATTGCGTCAGCTTTTTGTACAATTCCACATGGAGCTTGGCATTGCCGATAGCTCGCTGATTTGGAATAATGATTTACTGGAAGCATTGGAAGTCGATAATTTACTACGCCAGTCCCTCGCCTGCCTTGCCTCCGCTAACGCCCGCTCTGAGAGCCGTGGCGCACATTTTCGTAGCGATTACCCCACGCGCAATGATGATGATTGGAAAAAACACAGCCTCGCCAAAGTAGATGAAGCGGGCGAAGTGAGTTTGGGCACGATGGCGGTGCGTCATTGCGAGAAGCATTAGCGACGTGGCAATCTAACAAGCAAATGGATTGCTTCGCTAACGCTCGCAATGACGATAACCCTTGTGCAAATAAAACATTTTCCTTAGATTAATTTTTTTAACAACCTCAAAAATGGATCCCCGCCTTCGCGGGGAATAAGAAAATGCTCAAAATCACCCTGCCCGATAATTCCGTTCGTGAATATGAATCTCCCGTAACGGGTCTGCAAATTGCCGAATCGATTGGTGCTGGCCTTGCCAAAGCGGCACTCGCCGTGAAGGTGGATGGTGTGCAGCGCGATTTGTATTTGCCAATTTTGAGCGATGCAAAAGTGGAAATTCTCACACCAAAACAGCCAGAAGGTTTGGAAATTTTGCGCCACACCACCACCGCACAAGTTTTGGCGCGCGCACTGAAAGAACTCTATCCAGGCACAAAACTTGCCATTGGGCCGACGGTGGATAGCGGCTTTTATTACGACGTGGAATCGCCGACGGCAATTTCCGAAGGTGATCTTGCAAAAATCGAAGCGCGTATGCGCGAAATTATGACGGAAGATAAAACTGTCACCCGCGAAATGTGGGACCGCGAAGACGCGATTAAATTATTTGAATCGCGCGGCGAGCCTTACAAAGCGGATATTATTTTTAACGCACCCGCAGGTGACACCACCGAAGCGGGCAAAATTTCACTCTATCGCCAAGGCAGCGGTGATGACGCATTCATAGACTTGTGTCGCGGGCCGCACGTGCCTAGCTTCAAACATCTCTCACCTGCATTCAAACTGATGCGTGTGGCGGGTGCTTACTGGCGCGGTGATGCAAAAAACAAACAACTCACGCGTATTTACGGCGTGCAATTTGCTACCGACAAAGAGCTAAAAAATTATTTGTTGCAGCTGGAAGAAGCCGACAAGCGCGACCATCGCAAACTCGGAAAAGAGCTGGATTTATTCCATATCGAAGAACATTCACCGGGGATGATTTTTTGGCATGATAAGGGCTGGACGATTTACCGAACGCTGGAAAATTTCATTCGCGGCAAGCTGCAAAAAAATGGCTATATCGAAGTGCGCACGCCTATTCTGGTTGACCGCTCGTTGTGGGAAGCATCAGGCCATTGGGAAAAATTCCGCGAGAATATGTTCACTTCGGAAGTGGATGAAGGCAAGACGCTTGCGGTGAAGCCAATGAATTGCCCGTGCCACGTGCAAATTTTCCGCCAAGGTTCAAAAAGCTACCGCGACCTGCCACTGCGTATGGCGGAATTCGGCACCTGCCACCGCAATGAATCATCTGGCTCGATGCACGGCATCATGCGGATTCGCGGATTCGTACAAGATGACGCGCATATTTTTTGCACCGAAGATCAAATCACATCGGAAACCATCGCCTTCTGCAAATTGCTGATGGAAGTCTATAAAACCTTCGGCTTCACCGAAGTGAAAGTAAAGTTCTCTGACCGCCCACCTGTTCGCGCGGGCGAAGATGCCACATGGGACAAGGCTGAAGGCGCACTGAAAACAGCGGTCAACGCTGCGGGATTAGAGTGGGAACTCAACCCTGGTGAAGGCGCGTTTTATGGCCCGAAACTGGAGTTTGTGCTGCGCGATGCGATTGGTCGTGATTGGCAGTGCGGCACATTGCAGGTGGATTTCGTATTACCAGAACGCTTAGATGCGGAATATATCGGTAGTGACGGCGCAAAACATCGCCCTGTGATGCTCCACCGCGCCATTCTCGGTTCGCTAGAACGCTTCATCGGTATTTTAATTGAAGAATATTCTGGCAAATTCCCGCTCTGGCTGTCGCCTGTACAAGTGGTGGTTGCGACGATTACCGATGCGGCATCTGATTACGCACTCGATGTAGTGAAACAACTG
>JAYTDB010000076.1:0-9260 GCA_043736135.1 Rickettsiales bacterium | reverse complement strand
CGTGAGCGCGTAAGATTTTTTCTACCTGCAGTTTTTCGCCCTCCTCAACATCGCACAGAATGATATTCTGGTCTGCTGTCAGCACCAGATTCATTCCGTATTCCAAAATCACCGCGCGCAAACCTGTACGCACTTGTTCGTCTTCGCGGTCATCGATACGGCCGCTGGAAATTGGAATCCCCAAAAACCATTTGCCGTCACCTTGCTCATGCCAGCCCATATGATCCACCACCGCCCAATCTTTCATCGGCTTTGGTGCATCTAACGTGCGACCCAGATATTTTTCGAGCGTGGTTTTGGTCCAGTCCAGACCATTTTCTTCCACCACATATTTCAAGCGCGCATGTTTGCGGTCACCGCGGTCACCATGGTCACGCTGCAAACGAATCACCGCTTCTGACGCATCAACTAATAATTCTGGCGGAATAAATCCAATCACGCTCGCCACACGCGGATAGGTTTTTGGCGTGTTATGCGTCATGCCCAAACCACCGCCAAGTGCGAGGTTATAGCCTTTATGCTTATCGCCATCAAACAACGACAATATCGCCAAATCATTGGTCATCACGTCGGTGCAATTATCATCTGGCGTCGAAATAGCGATTTTAAATTTACGCGGCATATACGTTTCGCCGTAAAGCGGCTCGACATTATCAGGCTCAGACGGCAACGGATTAAACGCATAATCGGCCACGCGTTCACCGTCTAACCACACTTCGTAATAGCTGTTAGAACGCGGAGAAAGTACACGCGCCAAACGGAAACAATCTTCTTCCAGCTTTGCATGTTCAGCATTTTTAATCGGCGCTGGGCAGGTCAGCACGTTGCGGTTCACATCGCCGCAACCACCGAGTGTGGAGATCAACAAATGATTGATATCGCGGATAAACGGCGTCATGCCCACTTTTTTCACGCAGTGAAATTGGAAAGTTTCGCGGGTGGTGATACGCATCGTGCCATTCGCATATTTTTCGCACAAAACATCCAGCGCGATATATTGCGCAGCGGTCAGACGACCACCAGGGCATTTCATCCGCACCATGAATTCATGTTTTTTTTCCAAGCCCGCTTTTTTACGTGCGGTCGCCGTATCGCGATCATAGCCGTAATAACTGCCGTGGAATTTAAGCAATTCATATGTCGCATCAGTGACATCGCCAGTCGTGCTGTCTTCCATTTCGGCAACGATATCGCCTTTTAGATAGTCGCTTTCGCGCTTGATTTTTTCTTGGCCAGTGAGTTTAACTGCGTCAGTCATAGAAATTTCCGTATAAGTTTTGGACGACATGTCTAGTCAGAATATAGCATAAAATCAATAATTTTGTGTAGAATAATTTTGTATCACATAAAAATAGTGTTTAATTTGCAATATTTCCAATATAATACAGCAAATTGACATCTGATTGATAGACCACACAGACAAATAACGACAGCGCCAATGCGGGGCCAAAGGGGAAGACTTCGCCGCGCCCGAGCAACCGCCAGATGAGTCCAAGCACCACGCCAAGCACGCCTGAAATAAACAAAAATGGTACGAGCGGCCAGATACCTAACCACAAGCCCGCCACCGCAAAAAACTTCACATCGCCAAAACCGAGCATCACGCGCCCGCGAATCGCGCTATAGCCGTAATGCAGGAAAAGTCCAAGCCCGAGCATGGTTGCAAAACCAATCGCCACCTCCTCCCACGGGCTGCCCACCAAATAATGATAGAGCAACGCCAGTGGAATGAGCGCGACATGCACTGAATCAGGGATGATGTAATGTTCCAAATCGACCACGATCATAATCATCAGCGCGACCACCATCAGGCACAGCACCAGCGTGGGAAGTGTGAAACCAAATTGGAAATAGACCAGCAGGAATAAAAATGCGGTTGCAATTTCCGTGAGCGGATAGCGAATGGAAACGGGTATTTTACAATGGCGGCATTTACCACGCGAAAATAGCCATGAAAATAGTGGCCATAAATCTTTAAAGCCGAGAACGGCATTGCAGCTTGGGCAATAGGATGTTTTTTTTACCAAATCCATTTCCAGCGGCAAACGATAGCTCATGCAGGTGACAAAACTGCCAAATGCAAGACCGAAGGCGATGATGGAAAGTGGTTCGAAGAAGTTCATAGGTATCTTGTTTCATGAATCCAACTGTTGTTCAACATCCATCTGTTTATGAAGGATACGAATCACATCAATCCCACTGTCTATCACTTGAAAAAATATCACATGCGAAGCGGCGGGATAGCTATAATACCCCTTGCGGATATGCGAACATGAACGCCCCATCGCAGGATTTTCCACAATAATCTGCATTTGTTGGTAAAGCTGTCTTGTATAACATTCAGCTTGTTTTGTGCCCCAACGCGTCAACGTATAGCTCCAAATATCATCCATATCGAGCTGCGCACGCGGCGAAAGAAGAATACGCACGGTTATAAATCCGCACTATCAGCAACCAATTTCTTTGCAATAAATGCTTCAACATCAAACGCGGTTGACACACCACTCTTTTCACCCACCACCAGTGCCGCACGCAAAACATCTAGTTTTGCCTCTCGCTCTTCAAGCAGCAGCAACCCAGCACGCACCACATCGCTGGCACTGTTATAGCGTCCCTGTTCAATCTGCGCGCCCACAAATCCGCTAAAATGCTCACCCAAACTAAAAGACGTATTTTTTTTTGTCATAACAACCCTCTAACCTCACAATACCAAATATTGGTACTTTTGACAAGCCCAAAGGCAATGAATCTATCGACTAACAACCAATAGCAAGCCTAATACCCATTCAATTTGAATAACGGCGAACAAGCAGCTTGCGTAAAAGATGCTGAATATTCGGTGGATGCACCAGAACCTGCATAACAACTGCTGTTGGTATACCCACTATCTAATCCCTGAATGATACCACTGGCTGCCTTGCCATCATCAAATTTGTTATCAATCGCCCTCAACTCACGAGGGGTAAATAATGCAAAATTCAGATCTGTTGAATTAGCTAACAACAATATTTGTTTTGAAATAGATGCACCGGTTATATGATAGATTTCCCCAGCCCCCTGCACGACCCCCCATAAGATGCCCTTTGAATAAGACGATGCTGGATAAACCTTATCGTAAGGAGTGCCATAATAACCGCTATATTTACCATTAATCAAACCTGCTGACCCCAAATGCTGAGAAAAGAAATACTGCTCTAATTGTACGCCATTAAGGTTATAATCATTCAAATCTCCATTGCCGTTTCCATTGCAGCTCTCACCTCGTGGCACAACAGAGACAGGCGCGCTCAAATCATTACTGCAATCCCAATCGGGATTCGTGCCAAAAAATTGCGTTGCCTTTGTACAATCCCCTGGCAAACAATTATATTTCAGCTTAAATGCGTTAACTGCGGTATTGAACATATCCACGTCGGACATCAGCTTTTTATACTCAGCATTTTTTATCAACTCACGACCAGCAACAATCCCACCCACCACCAGCACGATGATGACGAGAACAATCGAAAGCTCGATGAGGGTAAAGGCATGGCGATTCTGAGAGGGGTGCATCATACCACCACATTACCCCCCCCCCACGTTAATTTTTAATTAACGTCATCCCGCACTTGTTGCGGGATCTGGAGCGACTTGGTGAGGCAATGCGGATGCCTGAGATCCCGCAACAAGTGCGGGATGACAAATAATTAAAGCACCCCGCCCATCACCGACTTGCTGCCTGCTACGATGGATTGCAAGAGCGACACCGCTTGCGGCAAAATTTTTGCCATAAAGAATCGCGCGGTGGCAAGCTTCGCATCATAAAATTCATCGCCCGTTTTCGGCAATGCAATTTCCGCCTGCCGCGCCCAGATATACGCCATCGCCACCAGCGCGAACATGCGCTGATATTCCGTCGCACCCGCAGCCGCATCATCCATATTCGCCACCCCTGATTTCGCCATCCAGAGCGTGCCTTGCTGCAAATATTCGACATGTTTTTTCAGCGGTTTGATGAATTCTTTCATGCCTTCATTGTTTTCATGTTTAGTAATAAACGCATCGACTGGATGGAAGAATGAACGCAAATATTTACCTGCGCCATGCGGCAATTTGCGACCGATTAAATCGAGTGCTTGTACACCATTTGTGCCCTCATAAATCATGGTGATACGCGCATCACGCACATATTGCTCGACGCCATATTCTTTGATGTAGCCGTAACCACCAAAACATTGCAGTGCGAGTGATGACATTTCAAAGCCGCCATCGGTCAAATAGGATTTACAAATCGGCGTCATCAGCTGCACAAAATCATCCGCCTCTTCGCGCTTTTTTGGGTCGCTATGACGGTGCGAAATATCAATCTTCAGCGCCATCTCCATCGCCAGCGCGCGTGAACCTTCGCAGAAGGCGCGTTGCGTCAGCAACATGCGGCGCACATCGGGATGTACGGTAATCGGATCAGCAGGTTTATCAGGATGTTTTGCGCCCGACAACGCGCGCATTTGCAAACGCTCTTTGGAATAAGCCAGCGCATTTTGATAGGCCACTTCCGCCACACCCAAACCTTGCACACCGACATATAAACGCGCCGCGTTCATCATCGTAAACATCGCCTTCATCCCGCGATGTGGTTCGCCGACCAGCCACGCCTTACAGCCATTAAACGAAATCTGACAGGTGGGTGACGCCGTTAGCCCCATCTTATGCTCAATCCCATCGCAGCGAATACCACTTGGTGCGCCGATTGAGCCATCGTCATTAACATCGTATTTGCTGGCGATGAACAGGCTAATACCTTTGATGCCTTTGGGCGCATCCGGCAATCGTGCCAAAATTAGATGCACAATATTTTCACACATCTCATGCTCACCGCTTGAGATAAATATTTTATTGCCTTCAAGCGCGTATGAACCATCACCATTATCGGTTGCTCGCGTCCGAACCAAACCTAAATCCGTACCCGCTTGCGGCTCAGTAAGGCACATCACGCCCGACCAATCGCCAGTCACCATTTTCGGTATATATTTTTGTTTAATCGCATCCGACCCATGCAACATAATCGCGTTATAGGCACCGTGCGAAAGACCGGGCGTTAAACCGAATGATAAGTTCGCCGAACAGACCATTTCCATCAGCGGCATGTTGAGCACGTCAGGCAGCCCTTGCCCGCCAAATTTCGTATCGCAAGTAAAGCTCGGCCAACCCATCTCACGGTACATTTTATAGGCTTCAGAAAAACCGTCTGGCATAGTAACGACGCCATTGTCGTATTTCAGCCCTTGCTTGTCGCCCGTTTCATTGAGCGGGAACAGCACCTCTTCGCACATTTGCGCAGCCGCATCGAGCACAGGGTTCATCAAATCTTCGCCCGCGTCGGCGAAACCTTCCACGTCTTTATATTGGGAGATGTTCAGATACTCATTCAGAATAAATTGGAAATCACGAACGGGCACTTTGTAACTTGGCATGATAAACCTCTCTAATGCAAGGTTTCATCATAGCAAATTCACGCTAAAGATTGGTTAAAATCCTTATTATTCTTTATGTTGCAGCGCAGCACGCGTATGGCGAACCGACGACCAGAAGGCGAGCAAAATGAAGAGTATACCGATTAACCCCGTAATCACTTCTGATACAGGATGCAAAATAGACACCAACATAATCACCGCCAGCGCCCCAATGCCATAATGCGCGCCATGTTCCAGATACACATAATTATCCAACGTACCCTTACGCACCATATATACGGTAATGGAACGCACAAACATCGCACCAGCCGATAGCCCAAGCATGATGATGACGATATCCGTACTGATCGCAAAACTACCTACTACCGCATCGAGCGAGAAGGATGCATCGAGCAAATTCAAATAGACGAAGCCCATCGCGCCCGAATACCCCGCAACGGCATTCCCCGCATCTTCGCCTGCAAATAATGAGGTGATACTTTTCACCGCTACATAAAGTACCACGCCGAATATCCCTGCCACCAACGCTTCGTGCGACTGTGGATCTGGCAGAAAATGTTGTAACCCCAATAAAAATAAAATCGCGATAATCGTCTCAACCGCATCTAATTTACCCATCTGTGCCAAGCGATGTTCAATCGCTCCCAGCCAATGCACTTCCTTGCCTTGGTCCATGATAAATTTGAGAAACACCATCAACAAAAACATACCGCCAAACGCGGCAATCGAGGTATGCGCATTGTGCAAATGTTCGGCGTAAGTCGCTTGATCGGTGAGCGCCATACGCGTCGTGTCAACAATACCAATGCCAGTCGCAACCGACACAATGACAATGGGGAATAAATAATACATCCCAAACACACAAATAAACATACCCCATGTCAGAAAACGTTTCTGCCATTTATCGTCCATATGTTTGAGCACCACCGCATTCACCACGGCATTATCAAAGGAAAAACCAATCTCCATCGCAATCAGCAAGCTACATAGCGTAAGCGCAGCAACACCTCCCCAGATAAAGGAAAGCAATAGCGCGATGATGGTAACGATAATTGATAGAGCAAAAATTTTCATTTTTAAAGCCCCCGCGTAGGCGGGGGTCCATGTAAGTGATTTAATCAAATGAATGTATGAATGAAGAGCTTTATTAGGTCAAGCTTGGATCCCCGCTTTCGCGGGGATAAATCGCACTAATTCCGCAGCGGCTTGCATCCAATAACATTCTCCTGTACAAAGCAAATAGAAGCTTATTTTTTAATTACCTTGCCACCCAATTTAAAGTTAGCAAACAAAAGCATGCACAAAATTACCCCCCCCCCCTAGTTTAAATCGTAAATACGGCTTTACGCTTATCGAACTATCAATTGTGCTGGTGATTATTGGGCTGATTGTCGGCGGAATTGTGGTGGGTAAAGAGATGATTGTGCAAGCCACCAACCGAAAAATGATGAGCGACTTTGATAAATATTTCGCCGCGCATAATGCTTTTAAGCTCAAATATAATTGCATCGCAGGGGATTGTGCGAAGGCTAGCCAATACGGCTTACAAGTAAGCAATTGCAATAATGAAATCTTTGATGATGGATTAATTGGTGTGAATGAAGCAGGATATGGACCAACGGCTTTTCGTTGGGGCGTGGAAATCATACATTTCTTTAGGCAACTTTCTGCGTCAGGCATGATAGGAGAAAGCTATAATAGCTATACCAATTGCAACGCCGGACAAGGCGCTTATGGCGCAATTGAACCGGGTGTAACAATTCCAAAAATGGCTAATAATGCGGGTGGTTTTGCACCAATGATGATTGGTGGCATAAATTATCTTAGGACGGGTATTTCAAAGGCAACCTATTCAAACGTTACAATTGAAAGTAATGAATACTCTTTCTCGCCGATAGAGGCATTATATATATCCTCTAAAATGTCAGATGGCAGCCCCGGCTTTGCAGGAAGGAAACTTTACGCAACAAGCAGAGATGCTGGTGGCACTCCGAATAACAATCAAAACACTGCACCCACGTTTAGTGTCAGCGGTGGCACGGGTTGTGTCGTTGGCTCTGCACCACTCGCTTCAGGACAAACTTTTAACACGGCCATCAGTACACGCGTGTGCAATTTATTTATCGCGCTACCTTAGTTTCTTAGTGGTTTACCCGTTGTTAGCATATGCTCGATGCGTGCAAGCGTTGCAGGGTGTTTGACCAGTTGCATGAATGCCTCAAATTCCAAATCGAGAATATTTTGTTCGGTCAGCGGATCGCCAATATCGGTATCGCCACCCGACAGCACATACGCCACTTTTTTGCTTACCACCACGTCATGCGGCGTTGCTTTGCCGACTGCCGCCATGCCATCCACCGCCATGGAAAGTGCCACGCGCGCTGTACCACCTGGTAAATGCAAGATGGCTGGTTCAGGCGGCGTATAATTGTCCGCCATCGCAATACAACGTGCTTTTGCATCCGCCAGTACCCGCGCGCGGCTCATCGAAATACCGCCATTATCCAACAAAATTTTCATATCGCGCGCTTCTTCGGCTGAGCCGCCGACTTTTGCCATAGCAATCGTCTCAAACGCGGTTTTGATGACTGGCATTGCACCACCCGTTGCCATCAAGCCGCCAAACAAACCGCCTTTGTTGGTTTTTTCACCCATATTGCGGATGAGTAATTCTTTACAGCCACCCCATGCGGGAAGCAAACCGACACCAACCTCAACCAAACCCGGATAGGATTCAATATGCGCCTGCACCGCATTGGAGTGCAGCACTAACTCACATCCGCCGCCAAGCGCCATGCCCGACAGTGATGCCACCACCGGAAACGGCGAAAATTTTAGCGCCATCATCGCGTGTTGCCCGCCCTTAATCACATCGGCAATCTGACTCCATGCAGCAATATTCGCCGCCATCAAGACGAAGCCTAAATTCGCACCGACTGAGAAATTATCCGAGTCATTACCCACCACCAAACCACGGAAATCTTTTTTCACCAGCTCAACCGATTTTTCAATCATCGACAAAATATCTGGGTCAATAGAATTCATTTTTGAGGTGAGTTCCAAGCAGGCAATACCATCGCCCAAATCCCACAAACTAGCAGATGGATTTTTGAGAAGGGGTTTTGCCGTAAGTTTAATATCCGCGAGCATCAAGCTGCCTTCTGGCGGCAGAATCACCTTATACGCACCCGCAACATTCACCTGCTGGCGCTTACCTGAATCAATCTTATAAAAACCGCCATTCGCCGCTGCTTTTTCCACGATTGCAGGAATGGTTTTTCCTCCTTCCTTCCATTTTGCAATGACAAAATCGAGGCCGATTTTATCCATCATCGCAAACGGCCCCGCCTTCCAGCTATAGCCGCGCACCATCGCTTCATCGATGGCAAAAATATCATCAGCAATTTCGGGCACGAGCGATGCGGTGTAATGGAAGAATTCACCCATCACGCGCCACGCATATTGCCCGCCCACATCTTTGTGAGAAAGCAAGGCTTGCATACCAGATTTTGCCGCATCAATTGATTCCAGCGATACTTTCGTACCAGCGGTGGAATATTCGCCCGACGTTAAATTGATAACCTCTTTAACTTTGCCGCCACCCTCTTTATTAATGCGGTAAAAGCCGCCCTTGCCTTTGCGTCCGGTATAGCCATCCGCAATCATTTTCATCACCAATTCTGGCTCGGTATAGAGCACGCGGAAAGCGTCTTTCTCAGGCAATGTCGCCAGCATCGATTTAGCAATCAGCGGCATTAAATCAATGCCGATTAAATCGAATAAACCAAACACGCCTGTCTTTGGCAT
>JAYTDB010000075.1:0-4254 GCA_043736135.1 Rickettsiales bacterium | reverse complement strand
GCCTCTTCTTTGAAGCGTGGGTCATTATCGGGCAACGAGGTCATTGGTGGGAATAAAAACGCATCCGACATGTTGGCATATTCCTGCATCGTCTCAACCCACGGCTTAGCGCCGTCAATATCCGCGACATGCATACCGACCGCAATAAGTTGCGTCACCAAATCAACCCGCGCGGCTTGATTGCGAATATAATGGGCTAAATCATCACTACTGAGGCTGGGAAGACCGGGTAAGTAAACATTAAGCTGCTTAGACTTTTCTTTTTGGTTCATACCTTAATATGCCATAAATTCAGCGATTTAGGAAGGAAATTATTTGGGTTGCTTGACATGTTATAACATTTGTTATAATCTAAGTTATAACTTATGTACCAACAGGAGTCGTTTATGACTACACTTAAAATCACCGCTATCGGTAATTCATGCGGCGTTATTCTACCTAAAGAACTCCTTGCCAAGCTACATGTGGATAAGGGCGATACGATTTATGCCACCGAAACGGTTGAAGGTGTTGTATTGCGTGCGTATGACGAGGAGTTTGTAAACGATATGGATATGGCTGAACGGCTTATTCGTGAGAATCGCAACGTGCTTAAAAAACTCGCCCAATAACTGCAGCTAAATTATTGCTATGAATAATATGATTGAACCGAAATGGGTTTCGGAAAAAACAGTGCTGGCACTGCATGATCGGCAAATTGCAGAATTTGGTGGTGCGAGTGGGGTGCGCGATATGGGGCTGCTACAGTCTGCGCTGGCGCGTCCACAAAACGCCTATCACTATGAAGAGGTCACCTCCCTTACTCGGTTGGCATCGGCTTACGCTTTTGGTATTGCCAAGAATCACCAGTTTGCTGATGGCAATAAGCGCGCTGCTTTTATGGCATGTTTTTTGTTTCTGCTTAAAAATGGCTTTACAGTACAGGCAACGGAAGAAAATAAATATGTCACCATGCTGTCGCTGGCCGAAGGAAGTATCAGTGAGGCAGACTTTGTTGCTTGGCTAGATGCACACGTACAGAAGGATGTATGACCCCACTCATTGCCCATAAAACCCCTGCTGATACGAAAGTCGTCGTCGCCATGAGCGGCGGGGTGGATTCGTCTGCGGTTGCCGCGCTTTTGAAAGAGCAGGGCTACGAGGTGATTGGCATCACGCTGCAACTGTATGACCACGGTGCGATGGTGAATAAAAAAGGGGCATGTTGCGCGGGCGCGGATATTCATGATGCACGCAGAGTCGCTGAAACCATCGGTGTTCCGCATTATGTCCTGAACTACGAAAGCAAATTCAAAGAAGCGGTGATGGATGATTTTGTTGATACGTATTTGGCGGGTGAAACGCCGATTCCGTGCGTGAAATGCAATCAATCCGTGAAGTTTAAAGATTTGCTGCAAACGGCGCGTGACCTTGGTGCAGATTGCATGGCGACAGGGCATTATGTGCAGCGAACAGAAGAGGCGGGTAGGGGCGTGATGGTGCGTGCGGCGGATTTCTCGCGCGACCAAAGTTACTTCTTGTTTGCCACAACACAAGAACAACTCGATTTTCTGCGCTTTCCACTCGGTCATTTGAAAAGCAAAGACGAGACTCGCGCACTGGCAGCGCGTTTCGGGCTTACGGTCGCAGATAAACCCGATAGCCAAGATATTTGTTTTGTGCCAACAGGCGGCTATGCAAAAGTGATTGAAAAATTGCGCCCCGGTGCATTGGAAGCGGGTGAGATTGTGCATATCGATGGCACGCTGATGGGGCGACATGATGGCATCATTAATTACACTGTCGGGCAGCGTCGTGGTTTGGGTATCGGCGGGGTTACCGATCCGCTTTATGTGGTGAAGCTGGACGCTGCAAAAAAACAGGTTATCGTCGGCGGTAGGGAGCATTTATTAAAGCAAAGCTTTATCATTCGCGAATGTAATTGGCTTGCTCCTCCCCCAATAGGGGGGAGGTTGGGAGGGGGGCATATATGTTCTGATGTTCAGAAACGCCCCCACCCTAACCCTCCCCCTAATGGGGAGGGAATTATAGTCAAACTCCGTTCTACCCAAGCAGGTTTTGCCGCGACCATCGAACCGCTGGAAAATAATCGTGCGCGGGTGACATTATCAGAACCGCAAGAAGCGGTATCGCCAGGACAGGCTTGTGTGGCGTATTTGGGCGATACGATGCTCGGTGGCGGCTGGATAACTGCGGAATAAGCGAAATTACTTTCCTTCTTCTCTTGATTAATATAAGTTAATATCAATAGTAAGGATATTTGCAGGACGATATGCCGACAGAATTTAGTCATCAAATGCACGGTTCATACATTACTATCCAGTCTAAACGTCTGGAGGTGCAGGTTAGTTGTGACAAAGGGCATATAAGAGTTGAAGCACAAAGTCTTGAATCTAGAAAACATGTAAATGATGCCGATCTTGCTCACGCCTTAGAAGGGCTTGCAGATAGTATTCCAAAATTTGAAAAACCTTTAAAACATCTGCATGTGTTAGATGTGAGTGCGGGCGAGGCTAATCACGCACATCCAGCGGCGGTAATAGCGGTGTCGATGCTGGATTTAATGAGTGCTTCGGCTCTTGCGGCGATGAATCATCTCGCAGATGTACAGAAAACAGATGGCAATGGGAGCCCCGTACCTTTGTTGGATGGGCCGTTTGAGATTCATGTCTCCACACCAGACTCGCAAGCGGAACGTGATGAATTAAAGAAAATCATGACTGAACAGCTGCAATTTGCACATGATAATGGGCACATTACGGGGGAGCGTAAAATGCAGCTTAGTCAGCTGCTTAATTTGCCGCCACAGGCGTTGGCGGATCCGGTTAAATCTGGTGCAATAGTGGCCATCACTCCAACACGAAGAGTAGACAAGGCTGTATAATACAGCAAAATCAAATTCTTGTTCGTGGCGTTGCATTGCTATTTACCATTTCACAAAACTGTAACACACAGAGCGCGGGTTTTAGCTTATAAGTAATACATATTAAAATGGAAAATGGGCATATGGCATTAGAACTTGAAAAGAGTAAGCGAATTTTAGAGATGCTGGTGGATAAAGGCGCGATGAAGCCTGAGCAGCAGCAATGGGTGGTGGCTGGCATCAAAAGCGGCGCAGTGAATGGCAGACATTCGGGTGATTTCGCCGTGAAAAATGGTTTGGTGACGCAAGAAGCGCTGGATGAAGCGTTGCGCGAACAAGCGACGCAAAAAGCATTGGCAGCGGCAAAAGATATTAAAACCATTGAAACAAGTGGCACACAAGAAATTCCTAGCTGGTTGAAAGTGAATATCGGCAATGGTGGGGTGACCACACCAGCAGCTGTGAAAGCAACGCCAATTGAAGGTGCGGCGGCAGCGGCGAATATCGCACAGAATATTGTGGTGATGGCAAATCGCGCACCACAAATGGCAAAAGAACTGACAAAATCCGTAGAGGCAGCCAGTGCGCTGGCGACGTATTTAGCGGGTGGCGGTGATAAATTAATGGAAATCCCTACCGAGGTGCTGCAACAATGGCAGGCAGATGCGAGCGATGGCTTGCGTAAAATCACCCAGCATGTTGAGAAAAGCACACCATCTTCAACGCAGGTGGAAAGTTATTTGGCAGAGCGTGAAAAAGAAATCAGCAGCGCACTTGGCATGAATCAATGGCAAGATATGCTAAAAAATCGCGCGCAACAACAAGGTGGCTCTGATTTACCATCGCACTAAAAACTCCATTATAAAAAAAGAAAGATAACGCATGACGGATAAAGCAACCATCAAAGCGAATAAAAAATTAGCAGACGCTGTTTTTGAGCGCATTGATTCTGCGGTGGGTGAAACCGTCAGCTATAATGATGGTGTTATTCCATTTAGACGCTGGTTTATTGGCGCGGATGAGGTTATTGAAACCATTGTCGGTGGCATAGAAAAAACAGGCCCTAGTAAGCAAGTGTTAGAACAATTTGATGAGCTGGTGCGCGTATTGGGTGAAGCAGTCGGAAACTATAATTCAGATGCTACACGTCGCGAAAAAACGGAAGGTCGCCGAGCGACGTTGTTAGAAAATGTGGATTTTACCGCGATTGATAATGCACGAAAATTGGTCGAAAACACCTTGGCAGAGCGCGTGGAAGCAGAGCGTATTGCTAACAAAGATTTTGCAGATCATGTGCAAATTTTGCTCGAGCAGGTGACGTATGGTTTGGA
The DNA here is from genome assembly GCA_043736135.1 of Rickettsiales bacterium. GTDB lineage: Bacteria > Pseudomonadota > Alphaproteobacteria > Rickettsiales > SXRF01 > JAYTDB01. Next base: position 60 of record JAYTDB010000075.1, on the reverse strand, counting down.
AAAAATAGCCGATTATACAGCAGAGGATATAACATTTTTCAAAAACAAGAGTGAAAAAAT
>JAYTDB010000074.1:0-1562 GCA_043736135.1 Rickettsiales bacterium | reverse complement strand
GCAAAATGTTTATCCTTGTCGATGATGAAGACCGCGAGAACGAGGGCGACCTTGTTATCCCTGCGCAATTTGCCACGCCAGAAGCCGTCAATTTTATGGCAAAATATGGCCGTGGACTCATCTGCCTAACACTAACCCGCGAGCGCGTGGAAAAGCTCGGCTTAAATTTAATGTCACGCGAAAATAGCTCGCGTCATCAAACAGCCTTCACCGTCTCCATCGAAGCCCGTGAGGGTGTGACCACCGGCATCTCGGCTGCTGACCGCGCACATACGATTCAAGTGGCTATCGACCCTGCCAAAGGTGCAGCGGATATTGGCTCACCCGGCCACGTATTCCCACTCATCGCCAAAGATGGCGGCGTATTGGTGCGTACAGGGCATACCGAAGCTGCCGTTGATATTTCGCGGATGGCGGGCTTAAATCCCTCAGGCGTCATTTGCGAAATCATGAATGATGATGGCACGATGGCGAGGCTGCCAGACTTGCTTGCATTTGCCAAAACGCATGGGCTAAAAGTCGGTAGCATTGCGGATTTGATTGCCTATCGCAGACGCTCGGAAAAACTCGTTTCTCGCGTCATTGAATCGGATTTCAAAACACGATTTGGCGGCGATTTCCGCATGATTATTTACAGCTCGACCACTGAATATGCTGAGCATATCGCGCTGGTAAAGGGCACTGTGAACCTCAACACGCCAACCCTCGTGCGTATGCACTCACTCAATTTATTGCAAGACGTCCTCGGCGATGAATCCAGTAACGGCAGCTTGCTTCAAGACGCGCTACATGCAATTGAAAAACACTGCAGCGGCATCGCCGTACTCATCCGCGAACCGATACGCACTGCTGTGTCCGACCGCCTGCGTGTGAAGTTGGGCGAGCAGCCACTGGCACCGATGGATCTGCGCGATTATGGGATTGGTGCACAAATTTTGCTCGACCTTGGTGTGCGCGATATGACATTACTCTCCAACTCTAAACGCGCCCTCATTGGGCTTGAAGGCTATGGCCTTGTCATTTCAGGATACCAATCATTATGACCCATATTTTAATTGTTGCCGCCGATTTTTACAAAGACCTCACGGCAGAATTGCTAAAAGGTGCGCGCGCAGAACTCGGCGCGCAAAAAGCTACCTTTGATGAAATTATCGTACCGGGTGCCTTTGAAATCCCCGCGGTGATTCGCTTTGCAATTGAGTCGGGAAAATATGATGGGTATATCGCGTTAGGCTGCGTAATTCGTGGAGATACAACGCATTATGACTATGTTTGTGGGGAAAGTGCGCGTGGATTGATGGATTTAAGCTTGCAACAACAGGCGTGTATTGGCTATGGTATCCTTACCGTTGAGAATGAAGAGCAAGCATGGGTTCGCGCTCGCATTACCGAGGGTGATAAAGGACGTGATGCGGTGCAAGCTTGCCTCCGCATGGTTGAATTAAAAGAAACTTTAAAAAGAGCGTAAAAAAATGCCTGTTACCAATGCAAAAAACCTATCCTTACAGAAAAAGTCCGCTTCGCGAGTCGCCGCTGTGCAATGTTTATACCGCGTAACCATC
>JAYTDB010000073.1:0-16941 GCA_043736135.1 Rickettsiales bacterium | reverse complement strand
TTTTTCATCTGCAGTAGGCATTTTGGGTTTTCCCACGAGCGATTGGACAACTTGATGATAATCGGGTGCACCTTTATAAGGCAATATATCGCCCCCTGTTGTTTGTGGGGTGATGACGATTTTGGGGCTGCCATAATCTTTTTCCACACCGATTTTTGGGGGCTCACCGGTGATTGCTTTTACGTCATGATAAATGGCGAGTAGTGGCAGTAGCGATTTTTCTTGGAATTGCAGGGGCGGCAACGTGCTGTGGTCTAGCATTTCTTGCATCTCTGCGAATATTTCTTCTGCCTTATCTTTATGTTTTGTGGTGATTGTTTTTTCCAATGTACTGATGAACGCAATAGAAATATTTGCCTGCAAAAGTGCGGGGATAAGAGTAGGCTGTTGCTCGCGGAGTGTCTCAAAGCTCTTGCGATCTTGAGGAGTAAGTTCTATATATTGTCGTGTTTGTGTGGACGTGAAATGGCTCAAAAACTCATCCGCTATTATTGCGTTTAATGTGGCTCGTTTGGTTGTGTTTGTCTCATCTGGTCTGGTTGCTACTTTTATATCCAAATTGGCTTTTTTAAATATATCAAATCCTGCTTGCTCGCTGAAGGTAAAGAGCGTTTCTCGTTGGTCAGCAAATTCAGGCTCGGTGAGATAGCCAATGGGTAATGCTATGGCTTTTTTGTTATCCTCATTTTCCGGATTATCTGAACTAGTAATTGTTCGATAGAGCTCTGCGCCTAATATCAGCGCAATTTGCTCATCAGCAAGTGAGGTCAATACGTTATAGCGTTCGGAATCAAAGACAATCGACGGCTTGATGATGTCATGTTCAATCAGCCGTATCACACGGTCATAATCATCTGAACGGGTGAAGCTGGTTAGTTTATCCCAGTCTGCCTTTTTGCTGGGCGCATTTAGAATTGACCATTTAATGCCCGTGCTGTCTTTTAGACCTCTCTCTGCATATTCTTCTAAAAATGCAATGGCACCTTTTTCTTTGATACGGGATGTAAGTAATGCGCGTCGTGCTGGATAGTCTAGCATAGGATCGGCTTTGTCTTTTCCAGCATTCATATTTGCTTCAAAATAAAATTGCGCTGGCAGAGAAATATCTTTGACGGCGATTGCGAATGCTTTGCCTTCCGCTGCCTCCATAAATTGAATAAATGTCTGTTCTGCTTCGACCTTTTTGGCAGGATTTTTACCGTAGTTTTTATCGATGGTATGAAAGATGCTGGCCGCCCTATCCTTCAATCCCATCTCAACGATGTGGTAAGGAATTTGCTGGATGGATGTGGAAGGTGTTGTAGTTTTTTCTGCTTGCGGCGATGGCGCGGCCTTAGGTTTCTTGGGCTCTTTAGGAGCTTTTGGTTCGGTCACTGTTACCGTGTGGGCTGGCTGTTGAGATGCGGCAATGAGGCTGCTTGCTTTTGCTGTGACGAGGCGCATGAATTCCTTATAGGCCTCGTTGTCAATATCAGGATTTGCATGGTGGGTAACGACCCCTCGTGCAAAGGCTTGTATTTTTGGTTCGTCAGTTTGGTTTTCTGCTAATAATCCTTCTACATTCACAGGTAATAACGACAGCTCTTTTTGCGCCTCTAAGTAGAGTATTACTTTTGCGTAGCTATCTTCCAAACGCGCTTCTGAAATATTCAGCTTGTTCAAATAACCCGTGATTTGATCTGTTCTCAAGCCCAGCTCGGCAGACATTTCTTTTTTTCGTGTTTCTTCAATGATGCGGATAAATAAATCATAGTTAGTGTCGGCAACAGGTGGTGTTGCATAATGATTTGCTACGCCCATCGCCATGTCGGCCATGATTTTTGGCGTTATTTCCATGGCTTCTAATCGTTGATCAAGAGCCGTGGACAGCATCTTTAATTGATGCTTGTTACCATTTACATGTTTATACGCCTCTACGCATAAGAGGCTATGTGCATAGTTTTTATCAATAATTGCATCGCTAATTTTAAGTGTATTTAAAATGGGTTGTAGTTCTGTTAGTGGCAGGCCAACGGCATCTGCCATGAGAGATTTTATTTCGCCATTTAAGTCTTCCGACGTCATGCCACCCGCATTTGAAAGAGGTTTAATGAGGTGGGCGGGGATATTTTTTGTCATAAATACGCTTCGTTAAAAGAATTAATGTGCCATTTTACCCTCGCTAAACGTTAATAACAAGTAAATATTTGGAGGATTTGGGTCTAAACCAATAATTAAACATTCTATTCTAGCATGGGCGCATGGCAGAAAAAGGCGGAGAAATCATTGTTAAAAAGATAATTAAAGGCGGACACGCGCATCATGGCGGTGCGTGGAAGGTTGCCTATGCCGATTTCGTGACCGCGATGATGGCGTTTTTCTTGTTGATGTGGCTGCTGAATGCGACGTCACAGGCGCAAAAGCAGGGGATTGCTGAATATTTCACTCCGACGATGGGCTTAAAAGATTCTAAGGGGATTGGCTTCAACGGCGGCTTATCGGCGGCTCCAGAAGGCTCTTCGCGTACTGATAAAACGGCGCCTGGATTGGTTGTTGGGCAGGTGAAGCAGGGGCCTGATATGGATACGCCGAATATGGCGCAAGGCAAAGCTGACCCGAATGCGACCAATGCAGCAAAAATTGCAAAATCGGATGAAGAAGCTGAAAAAATTGATAAAGAAACCTTTGAAACGGTTGCCGATGAAGTTAAACAGGCAATGCAAGATCAGGACGTTGAAAGCTATGCAAATAATGTGGTGATGCAGGAAACGCCCGAAGGTCTGCGAATTGATATGATTGATGACCCGCAACAGCCGATGTTTGTGCCGGGTGGGGTGTTGCTTACCGATATGGGTAAAAAAGTGCTCGATTCGATGTCGCGGGTGATACTTAAAACGCCTAATAATATCGCGATTAAGGGGAATACCGATACCAATTCGAGTTCAACAAATCCACAATATACGATTTGGGAATTATCTGCGGATCGTGCCAATGCTGCGCGTCGGTTTTTGTCGACAACGGATTTAGAAAAAGATCGCGTGGTGAGGGTGGTTGGCTTGGCAGATAAAGAATTGCTCGTGCCGAATGAGCCATCGAATCCGCGTAATCGTCGTATATCCATTGTTGTTTTGCGCGATTCTTACTATCACGATCCAAAGGAAGCACCAACAACGCGTGGGTTGATTTCGGTACCAGATGCAAAACTAAAACCAGATGCAAAGAAAGAAAAGCCGGCTGCTCCTGCTCCGACGCCAAGTAATGATGAAACTGGGCATTAATCGGTTTATTTTGTGTGCGTTATTGTGGGGGCCATCGCTTGCATTCGCGCAAACGCGTACGCTCCAGCATTATAGTACGGGGACGGGATTTTTTGTCGGTGATGAGGGCTATATTGTCACAGGGAATCATGTCATCTCCGCGTGCAATAGCTATACGGTATATGCGCAAAATGCGACAATGCAGGCGACACTCGTTGCACGGGACATGGCGCATGATATTGTAGTACTCAAATCCACTTTTCCAGCATTGAGTGTGGCATCATTTCGTATTCCCACCCAAACGCTGATGGTTGGCGATGGGCTATGGGTTTTGGGTTATCCGGGCGAAGCATGGAAAACGCGAAAAGCGATTTTGAAAAAATCGCAATTGCTAGAGTTTGCAGGGATGGGCGGCGAGGGGACGTTGATGCAATTTGCCGAGTCGGTGCAGCAGGGTAATAGCGGTGGCCCGCTGATGGATAAGTCGGGTAACGTAGTGGGGATGATTACGGCAAAATCCACGCTTATGCAGGTTAATAAACAGACCAATGAAACCAAGACTATCAAAAAGGCTGACATCGCACTGAATTTATCGTCAATCCTAGATTTTTTAGAGGCGCATCATATTCCGTTTAAAACCAGCTATTCAGACACGACGCTATCAGCGGAGCAGCTGGAATCGGCTGCACAGCGCTTTATTGTCAATGTGCGGTGCCGCGTTGATTAGATCTATTGACGCAATGCAGCATAGGCTGTAACATTTAAAGAATAAAAGAGGGCAAAAGCCCCAAGCTATACAGGGCGCTTACTCCGAAATATTTATAAGGAGAAGTGCGATGAAAAATTCTGAAAGTTCCGCTGGTGGCTATGTTATGCTTAGCGCGCTGGTAATCATGTTGGCTGTTCCCGTGCTTGTCGGGCATTTTGCGTTAGCCAAAAAACCTGAACCATCGTTACATGCGGAACTGACTGCTAGGCAATAATAACCAATTTGTAATCCCTGCTTCGTGCGGTTGTAATCTTGCGCGTGCTAAACCTATCCTTACAACTAAGGAGGTTGTTACATGAAAACGAAATTTACATTATTAGGTGCAACGGTGGTTGCGTTGCTGTCATCATCGGCTTATGCAGGCTCATGGGATCATCACGATAATGGATGGCATGGCCACGAGCATGAGCGTCACGAGCGCCACGAATATCATGATCGTGAAGATTATCATGACCGTGATGATTATCGCGGTGGTCGAGATCGCTCGCGTGTATCATTTTCTCTAAACTTTGGTGCACCAGCCTATTATCGTTACCATCCATACCCGCCTGCGCCGTATTATAATAGCACGCAATATATCTATACCCAGCCGGTAAGTGAGAGCGCAATGGATGATCGTTATTGCCGTGAATATCAGACCACTGCTCGTGTTGCCGGTCGTCTGCAGCCTAGCTATGGGACGGCGTGTTATCAGCCAGACGGTAGTTGGCAGATTGTAGCAGATTAAATTCTACTAGGCTTGGCTGTAAATGGCGGTTTATTGTGCTTCCGCTGCTCACGTACGTGGAGTACGCTGCGCGGCGGTTCTCATAAACTGCCATTTTCGCTTAAGCCTAGCGAATTTTAGAATTCGTATAAGCTGCTGTTATTTATTAGCTATCCATCTCTTGGCCCACATTTTCTAAATCTTGAAAAAATCCCTTCCCAAATGGCTCATAATTAGCTATAAGACGCGTCCGCATAAATATAAGGAATACGAACATGGCTGTACCTAAACGCAAAACGACCCCTTCACGCCGCGGCATGCGCCGTTCGCACGATGCATTGCCAACAGTAATTGCTGTTGAAGATAAAACAACTGGCGAACTCAAACGCCCACATCACGTATCAAAAGACGGCTACTATAACGGCCGTAAAGTTACTGATTCAAAAGTGAACCAGTAAAATAGCTTTGACTACTTAGATTTGCAGGCCCTACAGGGCCTGCTTTCGTTTGCAGCTATTTCCAGAGGAAAAATGGCTGGCATACCATTTTATTTCCACCCGTGGACGGATTGGAATTATAGACGGCATTCGGATCGACAGCGCTGGTTCCGCCTGTGACACATGCAGTCGATGTGCTATTAACCGAAGGGCTGTAATACAGGTAAGAAAGATTGCCATATGTGCCCGTTGCAAAACGCCCCTTGTTGGGAAAACCATCATCTATTTTTAGGTCAACGGTATAAGCATCAATAGCCGTCATGGCTGGCGCATTTTGGGATAGGGTGGCCGGACCTCCGTTTAACCCTATATAAAACATATTGGTTTCTATTGGCATGGCCGGCATGCTGGGTAAAATAACTGATGCTGATATATTGGATACCCCGAAAAATCCAGGGCCATATTTTGCTTTCGGCATGTAACTCGCCTGCGGCTGATTCAGGCAAGGTGACGGGGTGCCAATTGGTACCCCTGAAAGGCATGTGGCATCAGAATCCGGCTCTAAGGGCGTGTCGGGGATGTCATTTAATAAACCCGATTGATAAAGGTGACGCCAGAAAGCACCGCACTCTATATTGCAGGCAATCTCATAACCTTGGGCATCGATTTGTCCATCACCATTTCCATAGCTTGTTCCGGCCCCCCACGCGGAGGAATCAAAGGTGAACATACCAAATTGTGCGGCCATCGTCAGGGGCATATCACCAGGTATCGCATTATATTTCTGTTTGAATATGTTCATCGCGCTAACATATTTATCTTTTTGTGATAATAATGCTCGGAGTTCTGCTGCACGCATTAAGTCTTTACCAATCAATACACCACCAACCAATAGCCCAATAATAACCAGTATAATGGATAGCTCTATGAGTGTGAAGCCATTGCTATTTTTTGATGGATGTATGGATTTGAGCATAATATTTATGTAAATATAATAAAAGATAACTTTCATTATATTATTAATGTATTGAGTTTCAGTTAACTAGACGGTTTAAAAAACTCCTTTATTAGGGGGCGTGTTATGCTATAGAATCTTCCTTCGCTTAAAATAAACCTGCCTAAAATAAGAAAAATATGGCTCAGCAACGCTTACATCATGGCCGCTAGACTCCAACTTCCGATTGCACTGGATGCGATGGGCGGCGATAACGCGCCGCTTTCTGTCCTGAAAGGTGCTGAGATGGCGCTTATTCGTCATCCCGGCTTGAAGTTTCTTATCTTCGGGCATCGTGATATGCTGGCGCCGCATTTGGCGAGCTTGCCGCATTTAAAAGATAATTATGAGTTGGTGCATACCGATCAGGCGATCGCGAATGACGATAAACCGTCGCAAGCCGTTCGTCGTGGACAAAAATCCAGCATGTGGCTGGCGATTGATGCGGTGAAGCAAGGCAAGGCCTGCGCGGTGGTGTCTGCGGGAAATACTGGCGCGCTGATGGCGATGTCGAAATTGATTTTACGCACATTGCCCGGTATTTCACGTCCTGCGATTGCGGCATTATTCCCAACCTTGCGCGGTGAATGTGTGATGCTCGATTTGGGCGCGAATGTGGAATGCGATGCAAATGATTTATACCGTTTTGCCATCATGGGTAATGCTTTTGCGCGCGTGGTACTCGGCTTGAATAAGCCGCGTGTTGGGTTGCTCAATATTGGTTCGGAAGAATTAAAAGGGCGCGAAGAAATTAAAGATGCTGCGATATTGCTGAAAGCATCGCCACTGAATTTAAATTTTATTGGTTTTATTGAAGGCAACGATATTGCGCTCGGTACAGCGGATGTGGTGGTATCGGATGGTTTTACCGGCAATATCGCGCTGAAAACAGCTGAAGGTGTTGCAAAGCTGTCGCGTAGCTTTATGAAAGCCGCATTTATGAGCACGCCGATTGCGAAGTTAGGTGGATTTTTGGCTTCTGGCGCATTGCGTGCGATGAAAGATAAGCTCGATGAACGCAAGCGCAATGGCGCGATGTTTTTGGGGTTGAACGGTATTTGCGTGAAGAGCCATGGCGGTGCCGATGCTTATAGTTTTTCCAACGCGGTTAGCGTGGCAGTGGAGCTGGTCGCGCATCATATCAATACGCGCATCATACAAGAAATTGTGATGGCGTCGCAATCATCGCTTACGCTTGAAGCGGTTGAAGGAGATGCGAACTAATGTCTGCTTATCCGAATGCAGTTGTTATTGGTATTGGTGCAAAATTGCCGAATACATTGGTACATAATAACGACCTCGACCCGAAATTAGAAACTTCGCATGAATGGATTATGGAGCGCACAGGTATCGAGCAGCGCTATATTGCAGGTGCGGGTGAGGTTACGTCTGATTTGGCCGTGGGGGCAGGGCTCGAGGCGATTGCAGCAGCTGGGATTGATGCAAGCACGATTGATTTGGTGATTGTGGCGACAACGACGCCGGACGACACCATGCCGTCAACAGCAACGAAAGTGCAGCACCGTTTGGGCATCACCAAAGGTGCGGCGTTTGACATCAATGCGGCGTGCAGCGGATTTATTTATGCGCTGACAACGGCGAATAGTTTTATCAAAAGCGGCGCAGCAAAACGTGTGCTGGTCATTGGTGCAGAAACCTATTCACGCATTATGGATTGGAATGACCGTTCTACCTGCGTGTTGTTTGGTGATGGCGCGGCGGCATTATTGCTTGAAGCACAAGACACGACAGAGAGGGGTATTTTGCATACGGCGATTTATTCGGATGGGCAATATACCCATCAACTCAACACCACGGGCGGTGTTTCAAGCACGCAAACAGCTGGCGTTCTTACCATGGCGGGCAAAGAAATTTTCCGTCATGCGGTGAGCAAGATGCCAGAAGCGGTGCAGGCGGGTATGGCAGCACTCGGTAAAACCACGGCTGATATTGATTGGTTGGTGCCGCATCAAGCCAATATGCGTATTCTTGCAGGCGTTGCAAACAAGCTTGAAATTGGTGATGAGCATATTATTTCGACTGTTGCGAAGCATGCGAATACTTCGGCTGCGTCGATTCCACTGGCGCTTTACACGGGTGTGAAAGATGGTCGCATTAAACAAGGGCAGCTCATTGCCTGCCCAGCCCTCGGCGCTGGTCTCACGTGGGGCTGCACGATCATTCGTTGGTAATACTATTTTGCGCTGCGAAGCAAGCGTAATACAATCAATTTGTTGATTGCAAGTTTGTATGGTTATTCAAGCTGCCAAGCAAAGATACACGGCCTTTGTGTATTGCTGATAAGATATTTGTCCCATGTGGCATTGGGGAAGGCAGCGGCAACGTTGGTATAAACCGTGTTGCTATCTGGGCTGTTATCTAGGCAATATCCATCGTTGCCACCATTTTGGTTTGTCCATTCGATAGTGCCCGCGCGCAACTTACCTTTTTGTGGGTTACCATCATCCATTTTTGAATCGATAGAATACATAACGAGGGGAGTAAATAACCCCTTCGTATCATTCTTCCAGCCCCATGCAGCATTTGGATCACCTACAGCAAAATAGAGCCCCGCTTGCCATTGCCCTGTAGCCAAATAATCCCTTGATTGAGAAGTATAATCATTAGCATGGAGGGCCAGAGTTACAAGGTTTTGAAAATCGGACGCGGCGGTGAAGCCTTGGCCTGGCGCAAGTGTCGCTTCAGGATAGCCTGGCCCCACCAATGAGATATCGCTACGAATTAGCTCGGCTAGTTGCAGGTGCGTGAAAAAATTCTTCTGCTCTAGATCGAAATTGTTATCGGCACTTCGGTTAGGAGTATTGGGTGCAAGAATGGCTGTCGCTTCGATAAGATTATTACCATTACCATTAACGGCAGTGGGGAATTGTTTGGATGCATTGATGCAATCTCCCGGCATGCAGTGATATTTCAGCTTAAATGTGCCATAAGCAATTGTATAATCTTCCACCTGCCTTATTTGTCTGCGGATGCCGGCGGTAAAAATCATCTCTTTTGACATGATAACGCCAGCAGCCAGCAGCCCTATAATAACGAAGACCACCGACAACTCCATGAGAGTGAATCCGTGGTTTTTAGTGCTATAATGGTGTTTTTGGCGCATTTTTGCTCTGCGTAGGCATGAAAACGAATATTTTTATGATACAATATCTTACTTAAAAATGGCTTAATATATTAAAAATAGGGTGTTTGGCGGTGTTTTATATCTATAGGCTTGATTTAGTTATAAAAATGTTATATATTCTAACTTAATTAGCGTTAGATGTATTAACCATTATAAGGTGTCTGCATATGCCAAAAACACTTACCCGTGCCGATTTGAGCAACTCTGTGTACAAACAAATTGGTTTGTCATTGCAAGAGTGCAATTCATTGGTGGATACGGTGATTGACGAAGTTTCTATCGCGCTTGAGCAAGGTAATGATGTGAAGCTATCTTCTTTTGGTACATTCAGCCTGCGTAAGAAAAAGCAGCGTATGGGGCGCAATCCAAAGACCGGCGTTGAAGTGCCGATTACTCCGCGTGTGGTTTTATCTTTTAATGCATCGAATTTACTTAAACAGAAAGTTAACCAATCTCTGGTAGGTAAAGATGTGGAGTTAGCATAACTCCAGTAAAAGGGGGGATTGATGCAGCTAAACTTTCTTCAGGAAGATTTACTCGCGGTGATGCAAACGAATTCATCCGCAGCGCCAACAGCAGCCCTTTTAAACAAGACCAGCAAAGCCTCCAAGCCTGTGCAAATTTCATTTCTTCCTGAGCCAGAAGTTGTTGAGGCTGTAAAGTCTACAAAAAAAACACCCGCTCCAAAAGTGGCCGCAGTAAAAGCAGAAGCGGTTGCAGAAGAAAAAGCGCCATCTGCTTTTAAAACTATTTCAGAAGCGGCGGATATATTAGGTGTGCCGACGCATGTGCTGCGTTTCTGGGAAAGCCAGTTTGTACAAATTTCTCCGACAAAATCACGTGGTGGCCGTCGTTATTATCGCCCCGATGATATGAAAATTCTCACGACCATCAAACATCTGCTCTATAAGCAGGGCTATACGATTAAAGGTGCGCGTAAAGCGCTGGCACAAGTGAAAGATGGTGTGCTGGTGGATGCAGTGCCTGTTGCGCCTGCAGAGAAAATAATGGTCAGCAAACCTCTCTTGTCGGACAAGCAGCGTAACCAGCTGGCGGCGATTCGCTCTGAGCTGTTGGGACTTAAACAACAACTCACGCCGTATTTGGCTTAATGACGATTTCCAGACGTGATTTTATTATTGGCGGCAGTTCTGCCGTAATTTTGGGGCTGATTGGCCTGCGTTCTGCGCTCGCGGGAAATATATTGGGCGATGTGCCGTTGCTGCGTGGAGAATCCCCTTATTTAGCATTACCTAAAAGATTCTCTTATCAGGTCATTTCAAAATTAGGTGACAAGATGGCCGACGGGCTAGTGGTGCCAGGTAAGCCAGATAGTATGGCCGCATTTCGGATGGCGGGCGGATTAACAGCGATTGTGCGCAACCATGAGATAGAAGCAGCGTGGACAGACCAATCCCCATTTTCAGCGGGGGGTAAAAAAACTGCGGGTTATGATGCATCTTGTATCGGCGGGTGCAGCACCATTATTTATGATACGAAAACACAAAAATTAGTGCGGCAATTTTTATCGCTTTCAGGAACGGAGCGTAATTGTTCCGGCGGTGCGACACCGTGGGGTACGTGGATATCTTCCGAAGAAAGTACTAAAAGTTATGAAAAAACGCATGGCTATAATTTTGAGGTAAAGCCAAGCCTACAACCACAATTGTCGGATCCATTGCCGCTTAAAGCGATGGGGCGATTTAATCATGAATCAGTATCTTTTGACCCTGCTACCGGCATTGCGTATCAAACGGAAGATCGTGGCGATGGGCTTTTTTACCGCTTTATTCCAACGGTGCGTGGCAATTTATCTATGGGCGGAAAATTGCAGGCTTTGATGATTCGCAACCTTGCCTCATACGACACACGCAATTGGGACGAAGAGCGTATCACTCAAGGGGAGCGCATGCCATGCCAGTGGGTAGATCTGTATGATGTAGAGTCCCCCAAAGATGATTTGCGTTTGCAAGGATTTGCAGCAGGAGCAGCGCGTTTCGCGCGTGGTGAAGGAACGTGCTATGCAAATGGCAGCATTTATTTTACTGCCACAAATGGTGGGATAAAAAAACAAGGGCAGGTGTGGAAATATACGCCGAATAAGAATGATGGCACGTTGGAGTTGTTTGTGGATGCCAACGACCCAGAGGTCATGAAAAGCCCTGACAATCTATGTTTGGGGCCGAGGGGTGATTTATTTATTTGTGAAGACAGCAAAAAATCCAATCGCATATTGCGGGTGAATGCGAAGGGCGAGGTGAGCGTTTTTGCAGAAAATATTTTCAATGAATCAGAGTTAACAGGCGTGTGTTTTTCACCTGATGGTTCAACGATGTTTGTCAATATTCAGCACAACCCTGGTATGACATTTGCCATTACAGGGCCTTGGTTAGCCTAAAGCCATGCTGCTTTGTGGCGGCTGTACGTGTTTAAATAAATGTACCGTGCCGTCCTTGTGGAAATCAGGATTATAACCTTGCGCTAAAATCTTGCGCTGTAATATTATTTTTTTTGCAGGCGTTGCGTGGTTATAATCATCAACGAGTTTTTGTTCTTCTTTGCTTATGTGATGATTTTTATCCTCAGTCGGCAACGGTTTGCCTTTGGTATCACGTGCTACATAAGACGACTCTTTTTCGGTCGCAATATCCAGCCCAATCGTAGCAAGTAGGGGGGCAATTGATGAGCCGCAGGTGAGTAGGTGGGGGAGGGTTGCCGCAGCACCTGCAAGCCCAGATTTGAACATATCAGGATAGGGCAAATAGCCGGCTGTTTCTAAAACTTTATTACCAAGGATTGTTGCGCTTGGGGGTGATAGATATTCGCTGGCAAGATAGAGTATGCCATTCGTTATACCAGTTAAAATCGATGGAAGTGAAATGAGTGCGCTGGTAGCAAGTCCCGCCCATTTTATTGCCTTGCCCCAATCAACGCCTGATTTTCCTTCATGGTTTTTGCTCATCCAATTGCCAACCAGTAATCCGCCAAGCCCTGTTGTCGCGGTAGCCGCAATATTGAAAAAGCCACCTTTGGCAAGTTCACCGCCGATGAGTGGGATTTGTGAAATGGCTTCGCCCAGCGCGCCCGCCAAGCCACCCCCCACTGTTTGTGTGTGCAATATGGATAAGGCGTCTTGAGCAATCACTTCGCTGCCAATGCCAATGGCGGGCAACATATAAGGTGCAACAATAATACCAGCCGTAATGGCTGCCCCGCCAAGGGCTAATTTGGCGGCTAAACTCATGCCGTGCTTGTGTTGATGTTCAGTTGTCATGGCGTTAGCGGTTATGTCCTTGTGCGGCGGTGATGCTATTTAATGTCGCATTTGCTACCGTATCTTTTTTTGCTTCCTCACTGGCGAAAGCCGCACCGATATTTTTTCCATCGGCACCATAGACATATATTTTAAGTGTATGATTACCCGCATCATTGATATTACGCATAGCAAAATTCTCTGTATGAATATCGCTAGCTATTTTATTGCTCGGTGCCATTAGCAACATTAATTTTCCGTGCTCTACTTCCAGTCCAGCTGCTTTATAGCGTTCGACATACGCTTTTAAATCTTCGCGGTCGGTTTCTGGTTTAATCGACATCACCACAATCTGATGTTCAATACCTGCGTCATTGAGTTTTTTCTGAGTGGCGACCAGCGTTTTTGCGATATTCGCACAAACGGGGCAGCCTTCAAAGCCCGTCACAAAAAGCGTCACTTTCCCTTTAAGTTTCGCGGCATCTAATGCTTCACTCGTTTGAGTGGTGATGCCTTTATAGGCTTCGTTAGAAAATATGGCGTCTAAGTTTTTGGTTGGGCGCGAGTTGTCCAGTTTAGGTTCAGCCGCAGACGCTGCACCGCCGCTAGCTATAAGCGCGGTAAGTGTTGTTTTTATAAAACTACGTCTTGAAACCTCATCAGTCATCGTTATCTCCTAAAATTAGGCTATAATTCTAGCAAAAATTAATGATTTTTCAAGAAAAAGCTAAGCTTTTTTGAGGAAACAGGTTTTAAGCACCAAGCCTTTGACTTTTTCGGCATTGCACTCGATTTCTTCTTCGTTATAGGTCAGGCGGATGTTTTTAATCAACGTGCCGCGCTTGAGCGTTACGTTCGCACCTTTGACAGGCAAATCTTTAATCAGCGTGACTGAATCGCCTTCTTTTAAAATATTGCCGTTGGAGTCTTTTACGATAATTTCGTCAGTCATTTGCTGTCCTTTTGGAATGTGTATGCAGGCGTTATAGCATAGAGGCGTGCCCATTGCAGCCGATATTTAAAGTCTGATAGACAATGTTGTGTCAGGGAGAAGGGGGATAGTTGTTTTTTATTGGTGCACCAGCGCGGAAAAACTTCGAACCGGATTGCAGAACTTGTTAATACGTTACGGAGTTGGAACCAAATATTTATGCCTGAGAAGTAGTGCTACAACAGGGGACATGGGGTTTAAGGATGCGTTCAGATGAAGCCGGATCTTTTTGAAGTTTGTTTGCTGGTCTGATTGGCCGATTTACTAGATTACCAGAGCAATTAGGGCATATGCTTTGAAATTTATCATCAGCGCACTTCTTGCAGAAAGTGCACTCATATGTGCAAATTTTTGCGTCTGGGCTATCGGCAGCCAAATCACAATCGCAACATTCACAGTTTGGTCTAAGTTCTAGCATGGTTACAGCTTCTTAAAATTAAGCGCGGTTCTATTTTTACTCCGCACGGGTATCGATTTGGTGCTCGCGGCCGGAATCGAACCGGCACGACCTTGCGATCGAGGGATTTTAAGTTACTTACCACTCGATTTTATTACAATCACTCAAAATCACCATAAAGATATAAATGTATATGTTACAATAACTTATTTGACATATCAGTCCTTTGAGGTCTATCGGTTTGTCTGCCTGTTGGTATCTAGCGGGTACTTAATCGAAAGAAAAAGAGATGAAAAATGAACTGACAAAATCCTATGTTGAAACGTTGCAGCCAGCTGAAAAAGAATACACGGTATGGGATAGGAAACAAACGGGCTTCGGCGTGAAAGTCACGCCGAAAGGCAAGCTTGTCTACATTTATAAGTACCGTCTGCAATCACGTAGACAGGGCAAATACACCATAGGTACTCATGGTTTAATGACGCTGCAACAAGCACGGAAACTAGCAGAAGAGGCATATATAAAAGTACGCTCTGGCATAGATCCGATGGCGGAAAAGAAGCTTTACAAAACTGCCCTTACCGTTTCGCAGCTATGTGAGAAATACCTTAAAGAACATGCGGAGGTATATAAAAAGGAAAGCAGCATTTATGATGATACGCGCTATATCAATAATAATATCAAGCCAGAATTAGGCCGCCTGTATGTTAAAGATGTAACCAAGCATGATATAGAAAAATTGCATTTGAGCCGCCAGCATACACCCGTACTGGCAAACCATGTACGTGCTGTGCTTTCAAAGATGTTTGTGCTTGCCGAGAAATGGGGCATACGCGAGGAAGGCAGCAATCCTGTACGATACGTCAAAAAATATGCTGAAAAAGCTAGGGAGCGATATTTATCGCGTGAGGAAGGGCAACGGCTGTTTAAGACGCTTAACGCACTGGAAGCGGCTAATACGGAATGTCCTTACGCACTTGCGCTGATCCGTTTGCTGTGGATGACAGGGGCGCGGGGAAGTGAGATACGCACTGCCAAATGGGAGTGGGTTGATTTTGAGCGCAAAACTATAGAATTGCCAGATTCAAAAACAGGGCGGCGCACCATTCATTTAAATAATCCCGTTATTGCAATATTAGAAAAATTGCCACGCCTAGAAAAGAATCCATACGTTTTACCAAGTCCTGTATATAAAAATAAGCCACTGGCATATCCTCGTAAAACATGGGACGCTGTAAGAAAGAAAGCAGGGTTACGTGAATTTCGTATGCATGATTTGCGGCATAGTTACGCCTCACAGGGCATTGAGGCTGGGCTAAGAAGATTGCGGATTAAACTGTACTGTCAGTTAGAATCATTGGTACCTATTTAGTACTTATATCGAATGCATAGTATTGCAATATTTTTACAGGCCTTCGGATAAGCCCTTGTAAAACAAATGGTGCTCGCGGCCGGAATCGAACCGGCACGACCTTGCGATCGAGGGATTTTAAGAGTGTCCAAAACCTAAAGCAAGCACCTTTCTACAACGCACCATAATACCCTTGAAAACCCCGCAATTCCTAGCTTATTTGACCATCGAGAAAAATCATTAATTACCACATCGCACCATCGTTTCTTATCGCTTTTTATATCGCGTGGTGTTGGTGTGGTGTTTTGAAAAGGCTTTAGGCGCTAGAGACTATAGCTCTGTGGTATGCAAATTTTAGCTATTTTTGGTGGTGTTTAGTGGTGTTTCGCATCGAGCGTATATCAATAATTTCTGCCTCGCCAGAGCTAATATTCTGGATGGCATCACTCACCACTGCGACGTTTTGTTGCCGAACTTTATCGGCAAGATGCTCATACCGTTTTGTCGTCTGGTAGCTCTTATGGTTCAACTGTTGGCCGACATCGGCAAGACTTAATCCACTGGCAAGCGCAAACGCTGCCCATGAATGCCGCATATCATGCGGATTGAACCCTTCGAGTTTTGCATCCGCCTTAAACATTGTCCATTGCATGCGCGGTGTTTCCATATTCTCTTTATACTTGCCGGGGAACAGGTACGGATTTTCCTCTGGCCTGGGCAGTGAAAATAGAAATTCCAGAATCTCGATACATGACGGCGGGAAGCTAACGGCAGGCTCATCGGTTTTTGTTTCCTCCGGTCTGATCTGCAGGCGCGGTATGTCAATTTCCTGCAATTTTACCTTTCGCCATTCCGCCCCGCGTGCGCCAGTCAACAGCATCAGCTTATAGAAACAGGCTGCCCTGGCTTTGAACATTGTGCGCAGCGGCATTTCCTCAATCGTGTATGATTGTGCCTCGGCAATGGTTGCGTTAAGCACCCCCATAAGGCGACGCAATTCTGCATCATCCAGAAAACGCTCGCGGCGTTTCTCAGAATATTTGAATAGGCCTTTGCATGGATTGCTATTAGATGGCCTGTAAGCCCAAGGACGCTCGCATAAATTGAACATTTTGGAAAGATTGGACCGGCAACGGTTCGCATGCGTTTTGCACTCTTTCATGTTTAACATAAAATCGTGCATGTGCTGCGGCGTGATATCCTCCACAAACTTTCCTTTGAAATAACGCAAGATGCGTGTGCCGCGTTGGATAGTTGAAAGGTATGTGGAATGGCGATTCTTAATTGCCACATGCTCATCGAGAAATTGCTGCCATACGTCAGACAATAAATGCTTGTTCGATAGTTTCCGCTCATCCTCGCGCGGGTCTGCACCCTGTATCACCTGTGCCAGATAACCTTTAGCTTTTTCACGCGCCTGTTCGGGCGAATATTTGTTAGCAGCACCGATCGTTACGCGTTGTTTTTGTACGCCACGCCCTTTGCCGGGGCGGTAATCGTAAATGTAGGTTTTCATGCCGGTGGGACGGACAATCAGCATAAAACCCGACACTTCTACATCGCGGATATAATATTGTTTCTCCTGCGGCATAGCGCTTTCGACCACTTTACGGGTCAGCCGCACTTTTTTGCTGTAGTCGTCCTGTTCTTGTTCGCTCATTA
>JAYTDB010000072.1:0-4776 GCA_043736135.1 Rickettsiales bacterium | reverse complement strand
GGTTCCGCTTTGAATGGCAATATGGCGTTGGCGCTATTTTAGCCTTGCTGCATGACACGATTATGATGGTCGGCTTCTTCGCCGTAACTGGCTTTGATTTTGGCTTAACAGCTGTTGCCGCCATCCTTACCATCATCGGCTATTCCATCAATGATTCGGTGGTAATCTACGATCGTATCCGCGAAAACATGCGCCGCTTTAAGAAAATGGAAGTGATGGAGCTGTTAAACGTCAGCATCAACGAGACCCTTTCACGCACGATTCTGACCGCGTCAACTACCTTGCTCGCGGGCTTGGCGTTATATATTTTTGGTGGTGAAGTGATTGCTGGCTTCTCTGCTGCAATTGTCTTTGGTGTGGTTATCGGCACCTATTCATCGATTTATATTTCCGCACCTGCGCTGCTTTATCTCAACATTCGCAGCAACACCCTCGTTGAGGCAGCATAAGCGATGCAATACGACCTGCACGGTTATTATTTTGAAGATTTGACGATGGGCATGACAGCCACTGTTTCGCGCACCATTACCGAAACCGATCTGCGAAATTTTTCTGGCGTGTCAGGTGATACCAACCCCATGCATCTCAACGAAGAATACGCTAAGCAAACGCCGTTTGGCCATTGCATCGTCCACGGCATGCTCACTGCCTCGCTCATCTCGGCAGCAATCGGCACCAAGCTGCCTGGCCCTGGCTGTATTTACATGAACCAGACACTACGCTTCACAGCCCCTGTGTATGTCGGTGATACGGTCTATGCCGTTGTCACCGTATCCGAACTAAACACTGAGAAAAAACGTGTGACGCTCACGACCCAATGCTTTGCCCGCGACACATTGGTGATTGATGGTGAAGCGCTCATCAAAGTACCCACAAAACCGTCCAAATTATAGCTGATGAAATGTATGAAGCTCATTCGTTCGCTCATCGACACGCCAAAATCGCTCAAAGGTGCGGTGATTGCGCTGGGTAATTTTGACGGGTTGCATCTAGGACACCAAGCGATTTTAGAACAAACACTCGCCCTTGCGAAATCCCTAAATGCGCCTGCTGCGGTGATGAGCTTTGAACCGCATCCGCGTGAATTCTTTAAGCCTGATGCGCCGAAACTCCGCCTGATGCGCACCCGCGAAAAAATCACCGCGCTACGAAAAATGAAGTTTGATGCGCTTTTTCTACCGCATTTTAACGCCGCACTTGCCGCTACTTCTGCTGAAGATTTCATCAAAAATACGCTCTGCGGGCAACTCAAAGCCAGGCATATTATTACCGGTGATAATTTTTGTTTCGGCAAAAACCGAGGCGGGGATAGCACATTTCTTGCGCTGACTGCAACCGAGATGGGCTTTGGCTATAGCGCGATGGCGGCTGTTGAACAGGAACAAAAAACCGTATCATCTTCCGCCATTCGAGGAGCACTGGCAGATGGCAACCCCGCGCTTGCAAAATTGCTTTTAGGCTCACCTTTTTTCATCAGCGGGCATGTTGCACACGGAGACAAACGTGGTCGCACTATCGGTTTTCCCACGGCAAATATTGCACTCAAGAATCTGTTTATTCCCAAGCTTGGTGTCTATGCCGTCCGCGCGCATATCGGAGATAACGTGATTGATGGCGTGGCTAATTTGGGTGTCCGTCCCACATTTTCTGGCACACAGCCGCGGTTGGAGACGCATCTATTTGATTTTAACGAGGATATTTATGGGCAATCCATCCGCATTGAGTTGCTGGCATTTATTCGCGCCGAACAGCGTTTTGCATCACTTGACGAGATGACAGCACAACTAAAAGCTGATAGTGCTACGGCGAAACTTTTATTATCCGCATGATACTATCCAAAAAACATTTCGCGATAAGCCTACTCATTGCACTCATCACCCTACTGCTCGACCAAGGCAGCAAATGGTGGGTGGTATCGGTTGTCGATTTACCCAGCCAGCGAATCATTGAAGTCACAAGCTTTTTTAATTTAGCGATGGTATGGAATCACGGCGTCAGCTTCGGCATGTTCTCCAGCCACCAGCAACCGCTATTGCTCAGCGCCGTAGCGATTGGGATTGTCGGCGTGCTGCTTGTGTGGTTAGCAAAATCACACGACAGGTTTCTCACCTGCGGTATTGGGCTGATTATCGGCGGCGCGATTGGCAATGTCATTGACCGCCTGCGCTTTCAAGCCGTCGTTGATTTTCTTGATTTTCATGCATTTGGCTATCATTGGCCCGCCTTTAATATCGCCGATAGCGGCATCTTCATCGGGGTTGTAGTTTTATGTATTCAGAGTATGATGCAGCCCTCTAAAAGCAAACCATAGGACGTAGAATTATGAAACGTATTGCTCTTTTTACTTGTGCAGCAACCAGCTTACTACTCAGCGCCTGCGGTGGTGCAACGGTGAAAGAAACGCTCGGCATCGACCAACGCGCACCCGATGAATTCCGCGTAGTATCACGCCCCCCACTTTCTGTGCCGCCACAGTTTGATTTGCGCGCACCAAGCTTGGATGAACGCGACAGCCAAACGCGTGACCAAGCACAAGCGATTGTCCTGAGCACCGACAAAGCAAAGCCAACGACAACTGGCAGCAGCTCAGCAGAACAGCTCTTCTTACAAAAGGCTGGGGCGAATGAAGCCGACCCAACCATCAAACAAAAACTCACCGAGCAAAAAATTCAGCAACAAATTGATAAAGAAGAAAAAAGCTGGTGGGACAGAATATCTTTCTCTGAAGAGCATAAAGAGCCTGTCGTAAAAGCAGAAGACGAAGCTGGGCGCATCAAGAAAAACAAAGAAGAAGGCAAGCCTGTCACCGAAGGCGCAGTGCCAGAGACCAGCAGCGGCGTTATCAGCACCTTAGAGCATTGGTTTGGAGCTGACTAACATGCGTTTTTCGCAGTGGCTTTTGTTTGGCACATTATTGCTTGGCAGCCTATCGCAGGCACAGGCAGACAGCGAACAACCGATTGAGCAATTCTCGCTCGCTAACGGCATGAAGGTCATTGTTCTGCCGAACCACCGCGTTCCTGCGGTGAACCATATGTTATGGTTTCGTATCGGCGCAGCCGATGATCCAGACGGAAAATCAGGGCTCGCCCATTTCCACGAGCATGTCATGTTCAAAGGTAGCCCCAAATTTGGCCAAGGTGAATATACCCGTTTAGTGGATTTGAATGGTGGCAATCACAACGCATTTACGGGGCATGATGCTACCTCCTATTACGTCACCATCGCCAAAGAAAAATTGCCGCTGGTGATGGAGCTTGAAGCGGACCGCATGAAAGCGCTCACCGTGTTCGACGAAGAAGCACTCAAAGAAAATGAAGTGATTCGCGAAGAGCGCCGTCAGATGACTGACAACTCGCCCGATGCACAGCTACAAGAACAAATGAACGCCGCCCTCTTCCGCAACCACCCGTATCATAATCCCGTCATTGGCTGGATGCATGAAATGAAGGGGCTCACCAAGCAAGATGTGCTGGATTTTCATAGCAAATTCTACCACCCGAATAATGCAATATTGATTGTCAGCGGCGATATTACTGCGGCGGAATTAAAACCACTCGCTGAGAAATATTATGGTGGGCTGCCAAAAAAATCGGTGCCGCCGCGCATCTGGAAACAAGAGCCACCGCAGATTTCTGCCCGCTCGGTCACACTCCATCATCCGCATGTAAAGCAGCCATCATTCAGCCGCGACTACATCGCAACCAGCATCGCACAGAGTGATATGAAACACGCATTATCAGTATATGTGATGGCATATCTGCTCGGTGGCGGGAAAAATTCCGAGCTCTATCAATCACTCGTGGTGGAACAAAAACTCGCAGCCAGCGTGGATACAAATTACAATTTATTTTCGCGCGGCGATGGTGAATTATCCATCGACATTACCCCTGAAAACAACGTGACACTCGCAACGATTGAGCAGGCACTCGATAAATCGCTCGCTGAGTTTTTGAAGAAAGATACAGACGGCGAGAAGCTCGCCCGCGCGAAAAAGGCGATGAAAGCAGAAACCATTTATGGGCGCGAGGGGCTGACCTCTATCTCGAATATCATGGGCTGGATTGTCACTGCCGATTTACCGCCAGAAACGTATAATCAGTGGAACGATTTGATTGATAGCATCACCGCTGATGACATCAAAGGGGCAGCAAAAAACAGCTTGAAGATTGAGCAATCCGTCACCGGCTATTTACTGCCGCAGGAGGCGCTGCCATGAAGCGTTTATGTTGTATCGCCCTACTATTCATCAGCTATAGCACCGCAAGTTTTGCCGCCCCCGTGCAGCAGCTAAAAAGCAAATCAGGGCTGACTATCTGGCTGATGGAAGACCATTCCCTGCCGCTTATCGCCGCCAATTTCGTATTCACCAAAGCAGGTACGGCGTATGACGTGGACGGCAAAGAAGGACGCACGAATTTAACTGCGTCACTCTTGCTGGAAGGTGCAGGCCAGCGCGATGCAAAAACATTCAACCAAACCATGGAAGAATACGCCATTCGCCTGAATGTGGGCGCTGATGACGATACGCTTGGCGCATCGATACAAACACTCTCTGACAATCGTGATTTGGCTTTTTCGATGATGGCAGATGCGCTGATTCGCCCACGTTTTGATGCCGATGCTATTACCCGCGCGCGCAGCAAGATGCTGGCTATTCTCACCGAGCAAAGTGAATCGCCACGCTATAAACTACAACGCGGCTGGCAAAAAGCGCTCTATGCAAACCATCCTTATGGTCGCGATGGGCTGGGTACAACAGAAAGTATTGCCGCG
>JAYTDB010000071.1:0-1801 GCA_043736135.1 Rickettsiales bacterium | reverse complement strand
TATACCGTAACCAAAAAAATGGGCGGTGCAGTCGTACGTAATCGCATCAAACGCCGCTTACGTGAGGCGGTACGGGCAAAACTCATCGAATATGGCAAGGGTGGGCATGATTATGTACTCATTGCGCGCCACAAAGCCCGCACCTGCGATTTTATCGAGTTAGAACGCGAGATGCAGTTTGCATTTTCACGAATAAAGGCTAAGTAATGTTCGCTTATGAAAACACTTCTGCTGACATTCATCCGTATCTATAAAATTCTGCTTTCACCTTGGTTAGGGAACAATTGCCGTTTTTCGCCAGGCTGCGCCGATTATTGCGCCGAAGCATTGCATAACCACGGCGTGTTATCTGGCAGTTTTCTATCGGTAAAGCGCCTGCTACGCTGCCACCCATTTGGCAATAGCGGGTTTGATCCCGTCCCTGCTGCTAAACCGCTCTCTTCGCAAGCGAAGGATTGGGGAATCCTCCCCCACACTTCGCGCCTCGCCTTGCTCGGATTCAAACGCCACACATAATTATAAATAACTAGGACTGCCTCATGTATAAGAACGACCAACCTGATTACACCCGCATTATGATTGCTGTGCTACTCGCTGCAGTAGTGCTCACCGTTTGGCAGGCATTTTATAGCATCCCACACAAGCAACAGCTCGCGGCATTTTATGAGGAGCAAGCAAAGGTCACGGCCAAAAAACAAACGGAATATGCAAAAGCACTGCCGACCAATGCAACGGATAGCGCAGAAAATCCAAATCTTTCGCGCCCAGAACGTTTAGCGCTGTCGCGCCGCCTGAAAATTCAATCCGATAAATTGCACGGCTCTATTGCACTCAAAGGTGCAAAGTTCGATGATTTGACACTCGCAACTTACCGCGAAACACTCGACAAAAGCAGCCCTGAGGTCATCCTCTTCTCGCCAAGCGGAAATGATCAAGCCTACCTCACGCAAATTGGCTGGGTAGCAACTGATGGCAAAACGCGTGTGCCAGATGCACAATCGCTTTGGCAAGCCGACAAGCCCGTTTTAGGTGTGGAAACCCCTGTCACACTCAATTGGAATAACGGTGAAGGTATTATCTATTTCATGACCATCACGCTGGACAAAAATTATATGTTCAACATCACTCAACGCGTTGAAAATCATTCCGCTAATGAAATAACCGTTTCACCATTTGCGTATATCAACCGCGCACATGTTGATCTTGGCAAAAGCAAAAGCGCTATCTTGCATGATGGGCCAATGGGCGTAATTGAAGCAGGTCTCAAAGAAATTCCCTATAAAGATGTGATTGAAAAAGGGAACCAAACCTTTGAAAACAGCAATGGCTGGTTCGGCATCACCGACAAATATTGGCTCTCAGCAATTGTTCCAAGCGTACCGACGTTTAAAACCACCTATAGCTACTATCAAAAAAATGGCATCGACCGTTTCCAAGTTGATTACATGAGCGCGGCAACAGCAATTGCCGCAGGCAGCGAAGCAAAACAAGATGTTCGCTTATTTGCAGGCGCAAAAGTGGTGGAGATTCTTGACCAATATACCAAGGGTGAAACAGGTGGCGCGCCTATCTCTCTCTTCGACCGCTCAGTGGATTTTGGTATGCTATATTTCCTCACAAAACCACTTTTCTTGCTGCTCAATTTCTTTTATGGGCAGGTGGGCAATTTTGGTATCGCCATTTTGTTGCTGACCTTCACGGTGAAGCTCTGCTTGTTCCCGCTTGCAAATGCTGGCTATAAATCTTCAGCGCAAATGCGCCGCGTACAGCCACATATGGCAGCATTAAAGGAAAAACATGC